>NZ_JALMUW010000007.1:0-24957 GCF_023846195.1 Spiroplasma endosymbiont of Lariophagus distinguendus | reverse complement strand
CATTTGTGTTTATATTTATTTAACACTGTAACTTTCCAAAATATTTTTTATAAATATTTTTGGGAAATTTTCACTCGATATTGACAGAATAAATAAAAAATCGTTACTGATGCCGACCGCAAAGACCACACCAGTAACTAAATAATTGTACAATAAATATATCAATTAGTGAATTATAAATAACAATTTTTTGAAAATCTTATATCCGTATATACTAGAGTTTAGATAAGTTTTTATATTTTTTTTTAAAGGCAAAAATCATTAAAATTATTTAAAAAACTGAAAGTTTTTATATTTTTTTGAACATTATTAAATATTATTAAGTATTTATTATTATTATATATTAAATTTTACATATTGTATATAGAAAATTAAATATGAATTCTAGTATATACGGATATGAATAGGTTATAATGATTTTATATTTAATAAATAATTTATAAATAATTTAAATGGGGTTAGATTATGAAAAACAGTTTGGGAAAGAAAGTAGAAAATAAATTTATTAAAAAATCAAATGTGATTGTTCGTGCAGTGACAAATGAGTGTGCTGGAATTATGACACAAAGGTTATTTAATTTTGCTATTTTGAACACTAAAAATAATATTCAAAATATTGACCATATTGGTTTTTGATTAAAGGATTTTTGCAATTATTATGGTATTCAACAACATAAGCTTTATGATAAGGTTATTCATAAAAAGCGAGAGATGACAATAATTATGAAAGAATTACAAATTTTAACTGGTTTACAATTTTTTGTATTTATAGAAAATGAAAATAAATATGGTTTTGTAAATACTTTTTTATCAGGTTTTAACATTGATGGTTATATTAAACTTAAAATTAATAAAGAATTAATTACAAAATATTTCGTAGATTTAAAAAAAGATTATACAAATGTTTATTTGCCTTACACAAAAGAAGTTACAAGTAAATATTCAATGCGTTTATATGAGTATTTACGTAGTTATTTATATATGAATGCTAAGACTAAAAAAACACCAAATTTTAAACATGAATGAGATTTTGAACAACTTTCAAATATTTTAAATTTAAATTTAAATAGTTGCTATTTTAGAAATGTTTCTCTTTTAAAGAAACAAATTTTAGAACCAGTAAAAAAAGATTTAGAAAAAACAGATATTATTTTTACTTATGAATTGATTAAAAATGGTAGAAAATATAATAAAATAATTTTAAATACGCATTTAGATTTAGAAAAATTTAATGCTCAAAATCCTGAACTTGAAAAAGTAGCAACTAAAAAAGAATATGAAATATGTAAAAAGTATGTGAATAAATCAAAGTTAACAAAAAATAATTTTGAAAAACAAAAAACTAAAATAATTAAACAATCACTTTTAAGTGATAAAGAAGTACAAAAAATTTTAGATAATATTGATAGTAATTAAAGTTTTAAAAAAACTTAAATAGGTTTTAAAATACGAGATATCAACCTTTTGCTAGATCCAAAAAATGAAATAAAAGTTTCAAACTCTATTTTAAATAATAAATATAAAAATAATAATTAGTAATACTTGTAATACTTTATGTTAATTAGTTGATTTATATAGTTTTTATTATAAAATAATACTTGTAATATTAGTAATACTATAAAAAGAAAGGAATGAAAAAAATGATAGATAAAAAATGAATGGATAATAATAGTGGTTTTGGTGAACCTTGTCCCAGATGTATTAGAACCTGTTTAGGATCTTTTTAATAAAATTGAAATAAAGGAAAGAACAACCATTTGTAAGCTAGTATTTAATTTTCTTTCACAATTTTTTCATAATCTTCTGCATTTTTCTAATCATGCAAAACTTCGTTCTACAACTCATCTTTTTGGCAATAATACAAAAGAATGTAATTCATTACGTTTGATAACTTCAACATTTGCATTTATGATTGTTTTGATTTTAAAAGCAAATTTTTCACCAGTATAACCAGCATCTACTAGTATTTTTGAACTTTAGATAAATTTTCTTTTTCATTTTCAATCATTATTATAGCACTGTTACGGATCTGTTTTTTCTGCTGTGGTTATGTAAATTGCATGTGGTAAGCCTATGAATCAACAGCAATATGACGCTTTATTCTGAAATTTTTTACCAGCATCATAACCTTTATTTTTAGCAGTATCTGTAAGTTCTTAACACTTTGTGAATCAATTATACAAAAACTAGTTTGTTCTTTTTCTACCATTATTGATACGAACTTTTCTAACTAATTTTTTTAAAATTATTGTCAATGCCAATTTATCACTATTTTTACTTCAAATTTGAAAATAATAATATACAGTTTGTCATTTTGGAAAATTTTTTGGTAACATTCTTCATTGACATCCACTTTTTAATACATATAAAACTGCACAAAATACTGAACATCTAGAATAAAGTAGACACAGAATTGTAACCTTTGTGTTAAAAATACTTTAAGGAAGGTGTTCATTTTTTTATGGCTAAATGACTATCAAAAGAAGAAAAGTTAAAAATAATAAAAATAAGTAAAATTAAAACAATTGATAAAACCGCATTAGAGTATGGTATTGGTCGATCATCAATAAAAGAATGAATTAAAGCATAAATTATTAGGGTGAAAAAGGTTTAGAATATGGCAATGGAATTCAAAGTAAAAACCAAAAGAACAGGTCGACCTAAATCTTTAAATTTAATGAAATGACAAAACAAGAATTAATTGAATATATTGAGGCAATGAACGATATAAAAGTATTTAGAAAATCGAAAAAAGAAGAAATATTTTGTGATTTTCTCATTGAAAAAAAATATCAGATTAGTTATTTATGTTGATTATTAAATGTTTCAAAATCAGGATATTATAAGTGAATTAAGAATGGAATGAATGAATTTAATAAATGAGATACATTTTGTAGCTAATATAATTAAAAATATTTTTTATGAATTTCAAGAAATTTATGGTTATAAATGATAACTTTATGAATTAACAAAATTTATAATTTAAAATTAAAATTTATATTGTATATAGATATATGAAAATATGAGTTTAAAAGCTAAGGTCTGCATAAAAAAATTTGATTATAGAACTAAATCAGGAAGTTTAAGATATGATAATTTATTAAAACGTGATTTTTCAACTACTAATTTAAATCAAAAATTAGAACTGATATAACTTATTTATTAACTAATGGTAAAACATATTATTTATCAATTGTTAAAGATTTTCATAATAATGAAATATTAGATTATAAAATAAGTGCAAGTTTAGACATGACATTTGTTGTCCAAAACATTATCCAGCTTTGAGTTAATGCTCAAAAACCTACTTCATGAATTTATAATCAGATCAAGGATTTCACTATACAAATCCTTCTTATAAAATTTTATGTGATGAATTAAAAAACAAAATTTCAATGTCTAGAAGAGGTAATTCCTGTGATAATGGTGCTACTGAAACTTGATTTGGAACAATGAAAACAGAATTTCTATATCAAATTCCAAGAAAAAATAGAACTATTGAATGAATACAAGACAACTTACCTAAATATATTTACTTTTATAATAATTATCGACCTCAAATAAAATTAAAAGGAATGAGTCCAATCGAATATCGATTAGCTCATTCCAAACCAACAAATAATTACTTCATACCTATAAATTTAACACTTACAAACGCTATTTTATAAAATTTAATAAAAGGTTACTTTTATTGTCCACTTTTCTTGACAAGTTCAATACTTCATATAAATCTAAATTTCTTGGTTTTGTTTTCTTTTTGCTATTTTCTAAAATTGATCTTATGTTCTCAAATTGTTCTTTAGTAACATGACTTGGATAATTTTTATGCATATATACCCCTTATCTTAAAATATATAGTCATTTTACGTTATTTTATAAAAGATTCCAAACAGGTTCTTAGAAATTTAGGACGTATAAAATTTGAAAGATATTATTTTTGTTATCCGTGTTTTATTAAAGGAATAGCCGAAATAAAGTTAAAAAGAGAAGAAGAAAAAGGAAAAAAAATTTAAGTTTAAAAAGACAGACAAGCATATCTAAAAGAATTAGAATCAAGGAAAAAAGATATTCAAGATAAAATTTATTTTGAATCAGAAAGTAAACCTTGTTATGTATGTAAAGAAAGATTTATTCCACATAAAAAAATGTTACATCTTGCTAAAATATTTATATGTGTTATGGATGTGTTAATCTGTATAATATTTCCAAAGATTTTATTAAAATGTTAGATAATTTTAGAAAATTATAGAAGAAGAGTGATATAAACACAACAAAAGATTTTTGGTGAAATGGTATGCGATATACTCCAATTGAAATGTTAAATAATTTAGATGAATATATGATTAAAAAATAGCATAATAAAATATTTAATATTTCATTAATTTCCAAATAAATTGTAATATTTGTAATACTTTATGCTAATTAGTTGATTTATATATTTTTTATTATAAAATAATACTTGTAATATTAGTAATACTGTAAAAAGAGAGGAATATAATAATGCCAATTTTAGACAAAAAAGATATAGATATTGAAAAAAAATTAAATAAAACAGTTTCATTTTCTAATGAAATTAAAAAAGATACAAGAATTAAATTAACTCCTATGACATGTAAACCTGAACTAATATTAAAATTTAATGATTTAGCAAAAATAAGAAAATGAAAGAAAACAACTTTAATGAATGAAATTTTAGAAGATTTTTTTAATAGATTGGAGAAATATAAAAATGAGAATGATTAGTTTTTGTAACAAAAAAGGGGGAGTTGGTAAAACTACCCTTTGTAAAAACATTGCTTATAAATTTGCTTCAGAAAATAAAAAAATTTTATTAATTGATTTAGATACACAAGCAAGTTTGAGTTATTTATTACAACATGAAAATATAGATATGTCAAAATCATTACACAAAATAATTGCTAGTGATTGTGAAATAAATATAAATAAAGTAATACAACCAACAAAATATAAAAACATTGATATTATTGTTGGAGGTGAAACTTTAAGAAAAACATTACCAATTATGAAAGAGATTTATGATAGTAAAAATTGATATTTAGTAGGTTTACAAGTTTATAAAAAAAATATCGAAATATTTGATGCCTATGATTATGTTTTGATTGATTATCCACCAACAACCGATGATTTAAGTTTAAATTGATTAATATTTAGTGATTTAATAGTTATTCCTACAAATTGTGATAGTACAAGTTTCAAAGGTATTTTAGATTTAAATAATAGTTTAGAATTAATAATAAATGATTTAAAACGTTCTAAGCCATTATTAAAAATAGTTTTTAATAATATAAATGATAATGATAATCGTACTAAAATAAAGACGTGATTAAATAAATATAATTTTAGTAATTTATTATCACATGTTGAAATTAAAACATCTGAAATTTTTACAACATCAAATAATAACTTTATAAGTATTTGAGAAAATCCTTATTATTGACGTCAAAAACAAGCATATGAAGAACTTATTGCAGAAATAATATAAAATAGCAAAGATCAAAGTTCTGGCAAAGATAATAATTTATTATGGTAGTGTAAAAGAAGAAGATGGTTATTTTTTTCCTATTTGAATAAATATAATTTAATTTTTTCAAAAAAAGACCTATTAAGGTCTTTTTTTATATATTTATATATACACTTATATATTTTTTTTGTATTTTTTTATTTTTAAAATAATTTTGCATATCAATATCTGAAATATTTGTTTGTTTAGTTATATCGATAATTGTTGAGCCTTGATAACTTTTATCATTCAAACTACTAATTATTTTTACACTTATTTTAGATATTTTTTCTAATTCTTGTTTATTAATTATATACATTTATATATTTAAAAATATATAAATGTATATATAAAAATATTAAAATATATAATAATACATTAATTAATTTTAAAATATGTTAATATATTTTTATATATTTATACCATAGAAGGGAATAACACTCTTATGAAAATTATTACTATTGTGGCAAGAAAAGGTGGAGTTGGTAAAACTACATTTGCATATTTAGAATCAACATATTTGGTTCAAAAATTAAATAAAAGAGTTTTATTAATAGATGGAGACCCCCAAGCTTCCTTAGGTGACTGTTTTTTTGACGTTGACCAAGCAAATTTATTAGGAGATTTATTTAGTGGAAATAAAAATATAAATGAATTAATAAAAAATACAAGCATAAAAAACTTAGATATTATTACTTCAAATATTTTATTAGATGATTTTAATCAAATATTAGTTTATAAACCAGCAAGAGAAAAAATACTATTTAATCAATTAAAATCTCATTATAGTTACTTACAAAATAATTACGATTATATTTTGATTGACACAAATCCTAGTTTAAGTTTAATTAATCAAAATTTAATGGCTATTGCTAATGACATAATCATTATTTCTGATAGGTCAAAATTCTCTTTAAAGGGAATAATGACTTTGGGAAATGCATGAAAATCAATATGTGAATCATTAGAATTACCTTTTAATATGAATACTATTTTATTAAATAAAATTGGAAATCAAGTTACTTCAAGAGATTTTATTGAAATAGTAAATAATGCTTTCCCAAAACAAGTATTAAAAAATTATATTAAAGAATATGCAATTATTGAAAAATCTGTTATTTCTAAAAAAACTATAATAAATTTAAAAAGATTAGAAAAATTAGGTAATCCAATTCAAAAAATCAATGAAGAATTAATAAAAAAAGGAATGATTTAATAATGGGTAAAAATATATTTGAAAAAACATTAAATGTAGACCGCACTGAAATAAATTTTAATAAGATAAAAGAAAATAAATTAAATCAAACATTAAATATTAATAATCCTTTTATACAAGAAAGTAAATCTCATATAAATCATTATGATGTTATTACTGAAAATTCTGAAAATCAGAAAGTTAAAAATGTTAATATTACTTTATACGAAAATGATATATTAAAAATGAAATTTATAACACAAATGACAGGTGCTAAACTATCAAGTTTTGTTAGAAAATGTATTAATGAAGAATATCAAAAAAATATTAACAACAAAAAATAACTGATAACGATTTAATTAAATTTAAGGAGAAAATTATTATGAAAAAAATTATTACTATATTTGGAATAACTGGTTTAATTGGAACAGTCAGCATAAATGCGGTTGATCTTTATAAAAATGAAAAAACATTTTCTACATCTACGCAAACAAACATTTTTAATAACAAAAACAGTTTTATTGAAATTAAACAAATTAAAGAAGATATTTCAAATATAAACTTGTATAAAAATTACAAAAGTGAAATACTATATACTACATGAACTGGTGATGGTTATGGTAGAATTTATCAAATAAATAATATTACTAAAAAAAATAAATTGATTGCAAAATTAAATGGTAAAATTTTAAGTTTAATTGCTGACAAAAATGGAATCATATACGCAAGTACAACAGGTACAGGAACGGGTTATGGTTTTTTATATCAAGTTTATAAAAATAGTTTGACTAAAATTGATGGAATAAATGGAATCATTTTAAGTTTAACAACTGATAAAGATGGTAATATTTATGCAGGTAATGATGATGGTTCCATTTACTTAAAAAAATACAACGAAAAAGAGTTTTCATTAATAATGCCATCTTCTGGTGAAATTTTAAGTTTAACAACTGATAAAGATGGTAATATTTATGCAAGTGTCGTTTATCATGGTGAAAATAGTAATAGTAAAATTTTAAAAAGTACTGATGGAATAAATTTTTATGAAATTGAAAATATTATTAATGATGAAATTAGAAATTTAAATATTGATAAAGATGGTAATATTTATGCAGGTTCTTTAAATGGTAGTGTATATAAATGTTTATTTAAAGAAAAAAAATTTAATAAAATATTTGAGATTAATGATAAGATTTTAAATTTTGAAATTGATAGTGACAGTAACATTTATATAATAACTTGAAAAGGTAAATTATACTATAAAGTTTTTAATGAAAAGAAAATAAATATTTTTAATATTATTGGTGAAATTTGTAGTTTAACAATAGATGATAATAAAAATATTTATGCAATTATTGCTAATGATAAAATTTTCAAAATTGTTTTACTAAAAATTTAATAATCTTAAAAATAAATTATGTTCAATTTGAGAAAACCCTTATTATTGACGTCAAAAACAAGCATATGAAGAACTTATTGCAAAAATATTATAAAATAATAATATACATTTAAATTTAAGGGGGTAAAATTAAATGGCAATTATTACAACTAAATGTTATTTAGCATCATGTGAAAAAGAGTATAAATTTGATTTTCTATATAGAGATAAATTTATATATTGTAGTGGTAAATGCTATCAAAAATCATTTGATAATACAGTAACAAAATTTGCACAAAAATAAAATTTAGGAGGATAAAAATATGTCAAATAAAATTAAAAAACCAATGAATGCTTATATGCTTTTTAGTAAAGAAAAAAGAGCAGAAATTATTCAACAAAAACCAGAACTTAAATCAAAAGTTGCAGAAATTGCTAAATTGATTGGTAATCATTGAAAAGAAATGACAAGTGAACAAAAAGATAAATATGTAAAAATGGCAGAAGAAAACAAAAAAATATATGAAAAAGAAAATAAAAAATAAGGATTTTACTAATGAATAAAAAAACAAGTTATAATTCATGAGAAAATTTGTATAAAACATTAAAACTAAAAAATAAAATAGATTATTGTATAAATAATTTAAATAATAAACTTTTTAATTCAATGACTTTAAAAATTATTGCATTAATTTCAATGATCATTGATCATATTGGATTGATAATTTTTCCTGAAATTATAACTTTAAGAATCATTGGGAGAATGGCTTTACCTTTATATACTTTTATAATCGCATTTAGTTTTAATAAAACTAAAAATAGTGATTTATATTTTATAAAATTATTTTTAATGTTTATTTGTTTACAAATCCCTACAACTTGATTTTTATATCTTCAAAAAAATCCTACAATTTCTCCCTTTTACATGAATATATTTGCTAATTTAACATTAGGGTCTGCATTTGTAATTTTTTATCAAAAATTTAATAAAATTTTTTCATTAATATATTTTATTTTCATATTATTTTTTTTAATATTTATTCAAAAATATAACATTTCTATAATTACAAAATTTGCTGGCAATCAAAGATTTATTATTGATTATGGTATTTTTGGATTTTTACTAATTCCATCATTTTGGATGGCAAAAGAATTAGTATTTTTTTTCTATAATGAAAATAAACATCAAAGATTATTTACTAATATATTATCAGTTATCTTTTTTTTAATTCTTATTATTTTTGATTATTTCTTATTTTGAAAAATAGATTCAATAACTTCAACAAGGAGTACATTAAATGAATTAGAACTTTGAGCACTTATTGATATTCCTTTTATTTTGTTGTTTACTGATTATAAATTCAATATAAAGAATGTTTATGTAGAAAAAACAATAAAATATTTATTTTGGTTTTCATATCCTTTGACCATCGGTATAACTGTTTTAATTTCAATAATTATACAAAATAAATAAAAATATCTAATCTATAAATTTGAGTTAAAACAGCCCTAATTAGGGCTGTTTATTTTTTTAATACTAAAACCATATAAATTTTTAAATCATTTGTCTATGAGCAAATTTGATATCTTAAAATTTATTTTAAATATATAAAGAGATTGCAATTGCAATCTGTTATTTTTACATTTGTGGTGATTTAGAAGTTGAAGGTTGATTTTGTAAACTTAAATTTTCAAAAGATTTAAAATCAATTTCTTCTCATGGTTTTTGAATTTTTTCGAATTCTTTTAATAATTTTGAAACTTCTAGATTTTCATTGGCATATGGATTTTTATTTAACTCTAAGGGGGTTTTTTATCTTTGTTTTTAATTTTTACGTTAGCACCATATTTAATTAATAGTTCAACGATATCTTTACAATATTTTCTTTGTCCTAAATAAATTTCATTTCTTAATTCACCTTTTAAAAAACGTTGACTAGTATAATTTCTAATGTAATTTTTTGTAAATAATTCATTAATATTATTATCTCATTGTTTTTTAATTATATAATGCAAAGGAGTATCTTTATTGTATTTATTTTGAATATTTGGATTTATTCCACATTGTAGTAATAATTTAATCATATTTTTATTATAATCTCAAATAGCATAATGTGATGTCATTATCGGATAAAAATTTCCCTTTAGTTATCGAGTAAAAATTTCCCAAAAGTGAAGTTATTATTTTATACTACCAAATATTTAATTTAAAAAATCTCTAATTAGAGATTTTTATTTTTTTAATACTAAACCCTATAAAATTTTAAACCGTTTGTTTATGAGCAAATTTGGTGACCTAAAATTGATTTTAAAGATATAATAGATTGCAACAGCAATCTCTCGTTTTTACATTTGCGATGAACTTGGTTTATATCCACTTATTGAAGGTTGATTTTGTAAATCTATCGAATTTATTGATTCTCCAATACCTTCATCATCAAAAGAGTTTAGACTTATTTCTTCAAAACCATCAGTTTTTATGTTTTCTCTTTCTAAAAATAATTTGTCTCTAGAAACATCATGATATAATGTTTTAACTATGTCTGACAATGTTTTTAAACGTTTTTCAAAAATAGTGTCTTCTATTTGTATTTTTAGTGATTTAATTTTAAATTCACCAAATCAATTTTCATATTGATTTAATTTAAGAATTCTATGATTTTTATCTTGAAAATAATCATCTAATACTTTCTTTCATATTTTATTTTCTAGATTTCGTATTTCTCTATCTTCTTTTGATAAAAAAATTTCATTTTTATCATTATTTTTTAGTAATTCACATCTTTTTAATTCTAAATCTTTAACTTTTTCTAAATGTTCTTCTTTAATCAAATTTAATGCTTTAATTTTTTTCTTTTTTTCTTTCATTATATTTTCATATTTTTCCATTAACTTTTCATTTCTTTTTTCGGTTGCTTTTTGATATTTTTTTGCAATTTGATTTTTTGAATTTACTTTTTTTCTAATTTTTTTATCTAATTCTTCTAATATATTTAATATTTTTTCTTCTTCAAGAAATTCAAAATTATAATTTAAATTATAATTTTTATTATATAATTCCATATATTCTGAATTTTTTATTTCTTCTTTTTCAATTTTTTGTTTGAAAAGATTCATTCAATCATTTATTTCTTCTGAATTAACTAATTCTAATATTTTTTCTGTATTCATATATTTTTTCATACCTCTTCTTATTTTATTTCAATTTTATAAAAAAACCCATTTACTTTAAAATAAAGTAAATGGGTTAAAAACTTATATTTAATTTTTCATAATTTATAACAAATTTTATAAATTATACAATCTTTTTTTAAAAAAAATAGAAAAAGTCCTCAAATAAAAATTTGGAACTAAATTTTTTAGAAGTTATTTGAAATTTGTTTTTATTTGACAGTTTAACTTTCCAAAATAATTTACTTTTTTGATAAATATTTTTGGGAAATTTTCACTCGATATTGACATAGTTCAGTTGGATATGTCTTGGCAATAAAATTCAGCAGCATTATCTGAATGTAAAATAACGCTTTTGATTTGTTTTAAAGAAAATTGTTGTGTTATTTTTTCAAGAGCAGGTTTTATTAAATCTTTATATGATTTATTAGAAGCAGTATTATAACTAACAACATTATTTGAATAAAAATCAATAATTACCAAAAGGTATAATCAGCCTTCTTTAGTATTGATTTGTTTAGTATCCATTGATCAAATTTGATTAGAAGAAGTTGTGATTTTATAATTTTTGTTGACTTTATCCATTGTAGGTATTCATTTATGTGCAGTCTTTTTATTTTTACTATTATTATTTTTAGTTTGTTTTAAACCTTGGATGTTGTGATCTTTCATAATTTTTCGCATTTGTTTTGTTGATAATTCTATATTTAAGTGAATGTTTTTTTCTTGTTTTAATCATTCTTTAAATGCTGAAAAAATTCGTAAATATCCATAAATTCTACCTTTTCTTGTAGAATGAAATTCAATTAAAAATTTGCATAATTTTTGATATTTATGGTTACAATGATCAAGGTGATTTATTTCTTTTTTAATAGGTTTTTGTTTGTTTTTTAAAAAGTAATATGTTGATCTGTTTAATTGAAGATATTGAGAAAGATGTCTAATCGAATATTGATTCTTGCAATGATCAATAATTTTAATTTTTTGATTAATATTTAATTTTCTAATAAATAATTCTATTTGTTTAATTTTATCCATTAATAAAAATCCTTTCATGTCAAAATTAGTGTTAATTATATAACACAATTGTTTTTCGAATACATTCAGGTTTTTTAAATTAATGGTCTAGTAAAAAGGGCTAAGTGCCAAGTGCCAAGTGCCAAGTTGCATTATTAATTTTATTAACATCTATATTTATTTCACTATTTGATTTTCTTATATATAATTCTTTTACTTTTTTAATATTTCCAAAAAGTTCTTTTGATATTTTTATAAAAAAATCATTTTTTTCTTTAATTATTTTATTTTTATCAATTTTTCCAAAAGTAAATATTTTTAATATTAAATAACTAATTTTTTTAAATTTGCTAATCTTTTGTTTTTTTAAATTTTCATTAATATCAACAATAGTAGTTTGAGCTAAATTAACTCTATTACTAATAATTTCTGGAGTAAATTGATTTTTATCAATGATTATTTTTATCAATTCTTTATTAATTCATTCATATTCTTCTTGTAAATTTTTATTCATTTTTTCATCCTTTCAAAATAAAAACTCATTTACTTTGAAATTAAAGCAATGAGTTAAAAACTTATATTAAGTTTAATTAAATTATACAAAAAAAATTCCTATATTAAAAACAGGAATTAAAATTTTAAAGGTTATTTGGAATTTGTGTTTATTTAACAGTTTAACTTTCCAAAATAATTTACTTTTTTGATAAATATTTTTGGGAAATTTTCACTCGATATTGACATAGCAATACCAGAAAATGATAAAGATTTATTTAGTATCTTTATTGGCCAATGAGGTATTTATCAAAATTTAAATAATGGCCAAGATTTAGAACCAAAAGAGTATACTATTAATAAGCATAACCAAACTATTATTTCTGATTTAGAAGGTATGCTTTATCTTACAAATAAAAGTGAAAGTAATGATTATAAAGTTTTACTTAGTGTTGAAAAAGGAATAGAAGTTCCTACTTTTGTTCTTGACAAAACAACAAATAAAGAATTTCAACAAATACTAAATGATAATATTAATTCACCATTTGTTGAAATTATTGGCAAACATGTTTTTGGAACTTTTCAAATGAAGGTTGCAAAAGACTTGTGAATAAATAATGATTATAATAAATTTACTATTAATGAAACTTTCACTCGTTTAGATAAAATTTATGATTTATCTAATACAGTTAGTGGACTTAGTTTAAATTATGACGGAGTAGCTTATAAATTTAATAACAAATTTCAAATCTCAAATCCTGATACTGGTCCTGGTTATGCTGCTGCTACAAATTATCGAATAATTTTTGAACAAAATACTGGTTCTGGAGAAGCATTATTTAAAGAACAAAGTATTGATGATTGATATTTATGACATGAAATAGGACATACTTATCAAAATCAAAATTATAAATGAGACGGATTAGATGAAGTTACAGTAAATATTAACTCTCTTTGAATTCAAAGAGAGTTAGGATTTGAAAATCGTTTAATTAAAGATAACATAGATAAAGAAATTCAAAATTTTATTTTTAACTCAAATATAAATAAGAATTTTGATAATCAATCAGTTTGAGTTAAATTAGGTTTATTTTGACAACTAGATCAAGCATATGGAAAATGATTTTATCCAACCTTAAATCAAATTTATAGATTATTAGATAATAACTTACTACCAACTAATAATATTGAAAAACAACAATTATTTATTCAAATAACTTCAAAATTAGTAAATCAAAACTTAATTCCATTTTTTGAAAAATGAGGAATTAAAGCCGATGAAAATACTAAAAATATTGTAAATAAATATCAAAATTTATCAAAAAATATTTGAAATAATATTTTTGATGGTCATTATGATAAAAATGCAGTTATTGAATATGAATTACCAATTTATAAACCGGTTCAAGGAGTAAAAATTATTGGTTTTTTAAAAAAAAGTATTGGTGATACAATTTCGTTTGATGAAATTAAGAATAACATTTCTTTACAAAGTAATTTAAAAATTAAAAATATTAATAGTATTTCTTATCAAAATCCTAATTTTATTAATGAATTAAGTAATGTTGTTAATTTTGAAGTAACTGACAAAAATAGAAAAATAATTTCTAATAAATATAAAATTAATATAAAATTAAATTTAGAAAATAGCATATTATTAGAAGGAATAGGATATGATTTACAACAATATAGAGGAATTATTAATTTAAATAAAATAAATAAAACTTTTTTTGTTAGTTATAATAATGAAAAAATTCATGATTATTTTGAAAATCAACCTTATGTAGGAATTACAATTAAAGATAATAATGGTAATATAACTTACAAAAAAACAGCAGAAGGACAAGATACATTGGCCATTTTTCAAGATATTAATAATATTAAATATAAAGATAACTATATATTTATACTCTATTTAGCTGAACCAAAAAGAGGACTTTATTTTGATTCGAATATTAAAGAGTGAATTCCTTCAAAAGAAAATTATGTAAAATTTATTGTTGATAATAATAAGTTAATAAAAAAATAATATTTTGTTAAAGATCACCAGTAGTTAGTAAAAAATCAAAGTTCTAGTAGTAAATCACAAAAAATGTAAACCTTAAATACTTTAAAACTACTCAATTGAGTAGTTTTATTTTTTCTTGTATAATTTTTAATTAAAATATTTAACGTAAATAAGTGTTAAAATATAAAATAAAAGTGTATAATTAAACTGTTCTTATTTTTGTATAGAACAAATAATTTTAAAAAATGAATATAAAATTTATACATAAACACAAATTCCAAATAACCCCTAAAACTGAACATCTAGAATAAAGTAGACACAGAATTGTAACCTTTGTGTTAAAAATACTTTAAGGAAGGTGTTCATTTTTTTATGGCTAAATGATTATCAAAAGAAGAAAAGTTAAAAATAATAAAAATAAGTAAAATTAAAACAATTGATAAAACCGCATTAGAGTATGGTATTGGTCGATCATCAATAAAAGAATGAATTAAAGCATATAAATTATTAGGTGAAAAAGGTTTAGAATATGGCAATGGAATTCGTGCTAAAAAAACCAAAAGAACAGGTCGACCCAAATCTTTAAATTTTAATGACATGACAAAACAAGAATTAATTGAATATATTGAGGCAATGAATGATATAAAAAAGTATTTAGAAAAATCGACAAAAAAGAAGAAATATTTTGTGATTTTCTCCTTGAAGAAAAAATATCAGATTAGTTATTTATGTTGATTGCTAAATGTTTCAAAATCAGGATATTATAAGTGAATTAAGAATGGAATGAATGAATTTAATAAATGAGATACATTTTGGCTAATATAATTAAAAATATTTTTATGAATTTCAAGAATTTATGGTTATAAAATGATAACTTTATGAATTAATAAAATTTATAATTTAAAATTAAAATTTCATGTTGTATATAGATATATGAGAAATATGGGTTTAAAAGCTAAAGTTCGCATAAAGAATTTGATTATAGAACTAAATCAGGAAGTTTAAGATATGATAATTTATTAAAACGTGATTTTTCAACCACTGATTTAAATCAAAAATTAGGTACTGATATAACTTATTTATTAACTAATGGTAAAACATATTATTTATCAATTATTTAAAGATTTTCATAATAATGAAATATTAGATTATAAAAATAAAAACCAAGTTTAGATATGACATTTGTTGTCAAAAATATTATTCAAAGCTGAGTTAATGCTCAAAAACCTAATTCATGAATTTTGCAATCAGATCAAGGATTTCACTATACAAATCCTTCATATAAAACTTTATGTGATGAATTAAAAATAAAAATTTCAATGTCTAGAAGAGGTAATTCTTGTGATAATGGTGCTACTGAATCTTGATTTGGAACAATGAAAACAGAATTTTATATCAAATTCAAGAAAAAATAGAACTATTGAATGAATACAAGACAACTTACCTAAATATATTTACTTTTATAATAACCATCGACCTCAAATCAAATTAAAAGGAATGAGTCCAATCGAATATCGATTAGCTCATTCCAAATTAACAAATAATTACTTCATACCTATAAATTTAACACTTACAAATACTATTTTATAAAATTTAATAAAAGGTTACTTTTATTGTCCACTTTTCTTGACAAGTTCAAACTTTAGTTCCAAATTTTTATTTTCGAACTTTTTTTGGCTTTTCTCCCTTTATGTACTATTTTTAAATTTTATCACATAAATGCTGAGAAAAGCCTATCTACGGACTTCTCCCCACATTTTTAAATCAAACATAGCATTACAATTTCAAAACTAGGTATCTTATTGAATTTATATGCAGCTTCTTTTGCATATAAATGAACATGATGTTTTGCAACTTTGATATGTGTTTTAAATGTTCTTCTTATATGTTTTCAAACTGATTCAATTTGGTTGGTATTTACCAGTTTTGAAACATAGCTTATCTTGATGATTGACTGTTTCATGCTTAGTGAAAACCGATTTAAAATCGCAATATCCTTTTCAAAAATCAGTATGTACATGACACTTTGAAGAAATGTGGTTTCTTGCAAACTGCAAAAGATTTTACTTTTTGCATTTTCAATACTTTCACAATTAATTTATTGGTTGTTTTTCATAAATACCAACAATCAAGGTTTTATTCACCAAGGATCTTCCTTGTTTTTAAAACCCATATGTGAAAGATACATTTCATCCATTTGCACTATGCCTCAACAATAAATTGTGATTCTTGTTTGGCAATACAAGTTCTGATTTTATGACCCATTCTTCAAGCAGTTTTCAAAGTTACCCCCAATTCTTTTGCAACATCAGTTGATGGAATTCCATGTTTGGTGTTTATTCATCTAAAGATGAGATAAAACCAAGATTTCAAAGATATTTGTGACTTGTAAAAAATGGTGCCATGAAGAATACTAAATGTTTGATGACATTTCAAACATCTTATTCTTCTTAAATCAAGTATTCAAATTTGTTCAATAACACCTGATACATTTATTTTCCTTCAAACTTACTATATATTTCAAACAATCTTGTTCTGTTTGAAAAGTATTGTTGAACTCATTCAATTTCATTGTTTCCTCCACAAGTACATGTGGGGAGAAGTCCGCTTTTATTTTTATACGCTGAATTATACTTGTTAGTGCAAGTAAATAAAATTGCAAAAAAATTCTCATATAAAAATTTCATAATGCTAAATTTATTTTATAAAAAAGTAAGGAATTTTTATATGAGTTATAAACATCTTGGCGTAGATGAAAGAATTTATATTGAGAATCAATTGAAATTTAAAGTTAAAATTAGTGAAATAGCTAAAAATCTTAATCGAAATATTAGTACTATTATTCGAGAAATTAATAGAAATCAAGATAATAGTAATTATTTTTCATTGATTGCACAAAATAAAGCTGAAAATAGAAAACAATCGAAAGGGTCACCTCTAAGTTGCAATAATTATACTCTAGTGAAAAAGTAATTGAAACACTTTTTCTGGAGTATTTTTTATTTTTGTATGAAATCTTGTATTGTTATATTTTCAAATAGCATGATTCATATATAATAAAAATGTATTTTTATTTTTGAATTTTTGTCTTTTAAAATAAACAACTTTTAAAGTTTTAAATACAGTTTCTACAAGTGCATTTTGATATGAAGCATAGCCATCTGTCATGCTTAATTGAATATTATTTTTTTTCGCATAATTTCAATAATCATGAGTTCTAAATTGTATTCCACGATCGGTATGAATAATTGTATTGTATAAATTATATTTATTAGTCATATCTTTTAAAGATTTTATAAGGTGTGACTTTTCTTGATTTTTAGATCAGTGATGATGTAAAATTTTTCGTGAATAAAAATCAACAAATGCTCACAAATACAATTTTTGATTATTAATTTTAAATTCACTAATATCTAAAGCAATTTTTTCTAATGGTTTATTAACTTTAAAGCTAATGGTATCATCAGCTTGTTTTAATAAATTAGGTGCTATAAATTTATGTTGTGCTTTTAATTTTGATTTTTTTCCATAAGTTCCTTGTTTATGAATTGTTTTTAAACCTAATCTTTTCATTGCTGAAAGTGATTTTTTCTACCAATTTTTAAAATAGCTGCCATTCGTTTATGACCCTATTCTTGTTGACAACCATAATCTTTATCATCATCATAAGATTAAATTTATTGCTTGATCATAACTATCATCAAACTTTGGTTTTCATTCTGGACATCCGCGAATGTTTCACTTACGATATCCTTCATTAGAAATTTGTAATAAATTTAATAGAAAAGATTTTTTAAATCCTTTTTCAATATAGATTTTAACAATTTTATAACATTCATAAAGATAAGGTTTAAAGTGAAATGGTTTATTTTTTGCGTGGTTTAGGTTTTGCTTGTGGTTTTTTCAATTTTGACTGCGGTAGAGATAAGACTTTTCCAAAATTTCAATTTTAGTTTGTAGTAAAAATAATTCTTTTTCAACTCGTTTTTCATAATTTTTTAATGATTCTTTTGGTCTTTTCTTAAAATCTCTACTCACAGTATTTACCTCTTGTTTTTTAATTTTAGTTCTTTTTGAAACTAAACTTTTTTCACCTTGCAAGTATCATTTTTGAATTCAAATATAAATTATTTTTCTACTGATTTTATTTTCTTTGCTTAATGTTGTAGCAGATTTACCAGCAAAATATTGTTCTATGATTTTTAATTTTAGTTCCTTATTATATCTTGTCATAAAAAGAGTCTCCTTACTAAGTTAAAACATTGTTTTTTGCAACTTAGGGGTGACCCTTTCTTTTTATTTCTCAATATTCCTACCTAACTAATAAATTAATTATTTTGTAAAATGTTAATTATATGATTTGCCATTTGTTGATGAAATCACATCCCTGGATGAAATTCATCAAAATAAAAATATTTATTTATATTATTTTCATTAACTCCAAAATTAAAAACTGGTTTATAAGAATAACTTTCTTTTTTTATTATCATTTTACAATATGTAGCACTGGTTTCAATGATTCCATTTGCCATTTGTTTTTTAAATTCAGTCATATCGCTTAATAATTCTTTTGAAAGAAAAAAAGGTGTGATAATTTTTTTATAAATTTCTTTCATTTCAAGTATCATTTTTTTTCATGCTTCTTGATATTTAATACATATTTTACTTGCTGTTTTTAATTTTTCTTGGCTATTATTTAATATTTTTTTAATTTTTGGAGTTAATGTTAAATCAGGAACATCACTAATAATTATTTGTTTTGCACCATTTGCAATTAATAAATTAATTGCTTTTATTTCTTGATTTAGTACATTATTGATTTTGTTATCAATAATTATAGAATTCTTTTTTGTCATTAAACTACTAATATCATTAGCGCCTATTTCTATTCAAATTAAATCTTTTTTTTGTAATTTATGTTGTGATAATAATGCTTTTGTTTGATGTTCTAAATCAAAGGATTTAATCACTAAATTATGATTACTACTATCTGCAACTTCTCCACCAAAAGCATAATTATTACCATAATTTTGATATATTTTATCATTAAGTTTAAATAATCAACTCGGTTTAAAATTTATATTAAATTTTTCAGCAATTAATTGTGAAGCTACTTTGTTATTACTTCAAGAATTTTTATAATAAGGTTCATCTAATTGAAAATGTTTGAATTTATTATTACTATTTTCTAAATATTGATTTTGACCAAATGTTCCTGCACCAATATCTGATAAACTATCACCTAAAACATAAAAATTACTATAATTTAGTATTTCATTTTCTTTTTCAGACGAACAAGAAATTAATCCTAAATTTAATGATGAAATAATTGATATTGATAGTAAGACATTTTTAATTATTTTTTTCATTTTTTTTCCTTTTCTTTGGTATATGCCGTTTTTAGCGACTTTTTATTTTTGAATACTTTTCTATTCATGAATCTCGTTTTCAATGTCAATTTTATCTACATATTGATTTGAACTAGGTAATAATATTTTGACATATGCTTGTCCAATTTTTAAATTTTTTAAGTCTGAACTTGTCAAGAAAAGTGGACAATAAAAGTAACCTTTTATTAAATTTTATAAAATAGCGTTTGTAAGTGTTAAATTTATAGGTATGAAGTAATTATTTGTTGGTTTGGAATGAGCTAATCGATATTCGATTGGACTCATTCCTTTTAATTTTATTTGAGGTCGATAATTATTATAAAAGTAAATATATTTAGGTAAGTTGTCTTGTATTCATTCAATAGTTCTATTTTTTCTTGGAATTTGATATAGAAATTCTGTTTTCATTGTTCCAAATCAAGTTTCAGTAGCACCATTATCACAGGAATTACCTCTTCTAGACATTGAAATTTTTATTTTTAATTCATCACATAAAATTTTATAAGAAGGATTTGTATAGTGAAATCCTTGATCTGATTGTAAAATTCATGAAGTAGGTTTTTGAGCATTAACTCAAGCTTGGATAATGTTTTGGACAACAAATGTCATGTCTAAACTTGCACTTATTTTATAATCTAATATTTCATTATTATGAAAATCTTTAACAATTGATAAATAATATGTTTTACCATTAGTTAATAAATAAGTTATATTAGTACCTAATTTTTGATTTAAATTAGTAGTTGAAAAATCACGTTTTAATAAATTATCATATCTTAAACTTCCTGATTTAGTTCTATAATCAAATTTTTTTATGCGAACCTTGGCTTTTAAACTCATATTTTCATATATCTATATACAATATGAAATTTTAATTTTAAATTATAAATTTTGTTAATTCATAAAGTTATCATTTATAACCATAAATTTCTTGAAATTCATAAAAATATTTTTAATTATATTAGCTAAAAATGTATCTCATTTATTAAATTCATTCATTCATTCCATTCTTAATTCACTTATAATATCCTGATTTTGAAACATTTAATAATCAACATAAATAACTAATCTGATATTTTTTTCAATGAAAATCACAAAATATTTCTTCTTTTTGTCGATTTTTCTAAATACTTTTTATATCGTTCATTGCCTCAATATATTCAATTAATTCTTGTTTTGTCATTTCATTAAAATTTAAAGATTTGGGTCGACCTGTTCTTTTGGTTTTTAGCACAATTCCATCGCCATATTCTAAACCTTTTCACCTAATAATTTATATGCTTTAATTCATTCTTTTATTGATGATCGACCAATACCATACTCTAATGCGGTTTTATCAATTGTTTTAATTTTACTTATTTTTATTATTTTTAACTTTTCTTCTTTTGATAATCATTTAGCCATAAAAAAATGAACACCTTCCTTAAAGTATTTTTAACACAAAGGTTACAATTCTGTGTCTACTTTATTCTAGATGTTCAAAAAAGTCAGCTATTAAAAAATACACTTTTTTAAATATAATTAGTTTTGGATTATTCAATTTTTTAAAAAAGAAAAAATTGAATCAAAAAATTAAAGAAAATAATAAAAAAATTAAATATTTGATGCGCGAAATTAGTCATTTTGATGACAAAAAATCACAAATAAAAACTAAAATAATCGAAAGATATAAAAAAATCGCAAATTTAATTTTTGATAAAAATATGAAAGGGAATTCTATTAAAAATGATGATAATAACCAAAAACAAAGAAGTAATTCCATTTAAAAAGAGGCTTTTATGTAATCTGTGTTTCTTTGTTTTACAAAGTTAAAACATTTTTTTGCAACTTAGGGGTGACCCTTTCGTTCACAACCTTAGTTGTTGAACAAATATTTTGATATTATAAACCTATTACCCAATGGTGTATTAATGAATCCACCAGAATTAGAACCTCATGTTTGTCCATAATGCGTTATAATAATTTGAAAATATCATTTTCCATTTTCTTTATAATAAGTGAAACCTAATTTAATAATTACTTTTAAACTTGAACCTATATAGTGTTTGTAATCATCACAAATTGTCATATTACAAAAATCTGATGGATTATCAGTTTTATTTTTTCCTACCTTAACATTTTTTAAATATTTTAATAAATTAATATTTCCTGTAACATCATTAATACTTTTAGTTCTATATTTATCATCACCTCAAGTATATATTGAATTATCTGGTATTAAATCTTCTTTATTATAAAATTTAATATATTTAAAATTATTTGGTATAACTTGTGTTTCAGAAAACTCAAATGTATAAACAAATGAATTATTCATTTGCTCTCCTCAATTAGTTACAGCATTTAAATCTTTTTTACTTTCATTTAAAAAAATTCTATATTGTGTATATTTTTCATTTTTTTCTTGGTTCAATAAAAAATTAAAAATAATAACAGTACTTATTAAAAAACAAATAAATAAAATTATTAATATAATAAATAATTTAGTTTTCTTTATTTGTTTAATCATAAATTATCCCAATCAAAAATAAAATTTAATTTATAAATTTATTTTAACAATTTCAAAATAAATAGATGTATATATACTAAAATTGAGACTTTTGGTGGGGTGGTTGGCCCTATTTACTAGATCATTAATGTAAAAAACCTGAATGTATTCTAAAAGCAATTGTGTTTATATAATTAACACTAATTTTTACATGAAAGGATTTTATTAATAAATTAAATATCAAAGAAAAAATTAAAATTATTGATGATTGTAAAAATCAATATTCAATTAGACACCTTTCTCAATATCTTCAACTAAACTGATCAACATATTAATCGAGGCTTTTATGTAATCTGTGTTTCTTTGTTTTACAAAGTTACTAGTTCAGATTAATTCTTTCTTCAAATTTAACTGTCATATTTTTATCATCAAAAATTGAATCAATTTTTTTATTCGAATTATCTGATACATCATGATTATCTATTTTTTTAGTATCAACATTTAAATCTTGTGGTTTCTTATTTAATTCTTTTTCATTTTTTAAATAATATTTTTTAACCACATCAAAAAGTTCATTATTTAAATTTCCCTCTTTGTACCTTTTTTTAAACTTATAAAAATAGTACATAAAGAGAGAAAAGCCTAAATTTTTTACAAATGTTTTCATAAAAAATCAACTCCTTAAAATAAATTAATAATTAACTTACAATGTTAAGAAAAAATCATTAAATTTAGCTGAGATTCAAACATGATAAATTGCGGTATAAGAAGCAAAAGAATAACCTAATCTTCAAAGTAAACTTTCATTTTTATAAGTCATATAACAATCAATAGTTGCTTTTTGTTTTACAAACCAACTATTGTATTCATATTTAATTATATTAAATGTTTTTTTTCCATAATTATTATAAAAATCATTTTCATCAAAAATCCTATTTGATGGAAATAACAAACTATTTGTTTTAACTGTATCTCCCTGACCTCCAGCTTCAGCTAAGAAATCAGTAAATCCTACATATTTAAATATTTGTTTAAATTCTTCAATTGAAGAAGCATAGTTTGTTCATTTGAATAAATAAATTGGAGCAACACTACCTGCTTCTTCACCACTAGTTATAGGACCTATTTCTTTATGTTCAAATTTATATTTTCTTACTATACCATTTTTATTTTCTTCAACTCATTTTTTTAGTTCTTCATTTTTACTATTTTCTATTTGTGTAAAAATATCAGTATGGGTTATTCAAACAAATAATGCCACACCTACAGCAAATATTGCGGCACCCACAGCTGTAATAACTGATGTTGTTCCAATAGTCACAAGAGATAATTGTATTATTGCATATAAATCTCTAAAAAAAGCATAAGTTATACCAGCTACAGAAAGACCAATTTCAATATTTTGGTCTATTTTATGAATAAGAGGATCATTAGTTACAATATATATATTTATTGCTTCTGCAACTGCAGTACATGTTACTGCAGTTATTGTTGCAGCAACAGCTCAAGGGATACTTATTCCAAAAGCTCAAGAAGCTGCTCACATTCCTGCTGCTAATATAGCGCTAATTGCTGCAGTAGTAATAAAACCAATTTTAAAATCATTTAATTTATTTCAAAATTCTAAGGCTTCAATTTTTGCTTTTGATTCATCAAAAAATGGTGTAATATTATTAATTTTTAAATCACTTCTCATATTTGAGAATTCTGTTTTAAAATTTTTATAAATTTTATTTTTTTCTCTATCATATACTGTTTTAAATCTTGGAATTTTGTTTTTAAATTTGATTTTTGGAAACAAAAACAGTTGCTGATGCTACCTGCATTCCATTATATTTATTATTAGTTTTATTTTTTTCATCTTTAAAATAATTTTCAACTTGATTAAAATCAATTTTTTTCATCATTGAGTTGCTTAAATTCTTTTAATTCTTTATTCTCATTTTTTATTATTGGTTTTAAAATATTTGTTGAAATCATACCTTCTACTAATTGATTTGTAGAAACAGTTGTAAGTACAAATGCACTTATCATAACTAATAATTTTTTCATAATATTCATCCTTTCAATTAAAAAATAAAAAACGCCCAACATTGGGTGCTTTTGTGATTAAAAAAGTAAAATCCTAAAATAATATATTAAAATAATATATAAAATTAATTATATACTAAAAAGTGTTGCCATTCCAATAATTTATTTTGGCTTTTCTCCCTCTTTATGTACTATTTTTAAACTTATAAAAATATTTATAACGTTTATCTAAAATTATTGATTTAATTTGATTAAAAAGAGCAAAAGAA
>NZ_JALMUW010000069.1:0-5018 GCF_023846195.1 Spiroplasma endosymbiont of Lariophagus distinguendus | reverse complement strand
AATAAAAGAAGAAAATCAAAAAATTACTAATAAAATTGTCAATACTAAAAATATTTTAATATCAAAAATTGATCAACCAAAACCATTTAAAACTACTGCTATTATTGGTTGTCAATGAGGTGACGAAGGAAAAGGTAAAATAACTGACTATTATAGTCAAAATTCTGATGTTATTGTTCGTTGAAGTGGTGGTGATAATGCCGGACATACAATTGTTTTTGATCATCAAAAATATAAATTAAGTATTATTCCTTCTGGTATCTTTAATAAAGATTCATATTGTGTTATTGCTAATGGTTGTGTTGTTAATCCAGAAAAATTAGTTTCTGAAATTGAATATTTAAAAGCTGCTGGTTTTAGTTGTCAAAATTTACGAATTTCTGATCGTGCTCATATTATTTTACCTTATCATTTAGCATTTGATGAATATGAAGAAAAAATTAAGGGTGATAAAGCTATTGGCACTACTAAAAAAGGAATTGGACCTTGTTATGCTGATAAAGTTAATCGGATTGGAATTCGAATGGGCGATTTATTAGATAAGGAACGACTATTAGAATTGATTACTGATAATTTGTTAATTAAAAATAAAATATTAAAAAATGTTTATGGATATGAAAAAGAATTTAATGCGCAAACAATATATAATCGTTTATTAGAATTATTACCATACTTTAAAGATTTAATTATTGATACTGGTCAATTTTTAAATGAACAATTAGTTAGAAATAAAAAGATATTATTTGAAGGAGCACAAGGTACTTTATTAGATTTAGATCATGGTACATATCCTTTTGTAACATCTTCTAATCCAAGTGCTAGTTCAATTGCTATTGGTTCAGGTATTTCTTTAAAAGCAATTAATGAAATTATTGGTGTAACTAAAGCATACAGTACAAGAGTTGGTGCTGGTGCGTTTCCTAGTGAAGTTTTTGGTAAATTAGCAGATTATATTCGTATGATTGGTAATGAATATGGCACAGTTTCAAAAAGACCAAGAAGAATTGGATGATTTGATGCAGTTATTGCTAAGTATAGTGCCCAAATTAATGGATTTACTAGTTTAGCTATTATGTTGTTAGACGTGCTTACTGGTATTGAAACATTAAGCATTTGTACGCATTATACTTTAAATGGCGAAATAATTAGATACATACCTTCTCAAATTAATAACTTTAATAAATGTCAACCACATTTTATTACTATGCCTGGCTGAAATGAAGATATTACTAATATTACTAGTTATGATGAATTACCAGAAAATGCTAAAAATTATTTAAAAAAAATTAGTGAGTTGGTGGGTGTTCCAATTAGAATATTTTCTGTTGGTCCAGATCGTAAACAAACTATATTTATTAAGGAGTAAAAATGATTGAACGTTACGAAACAAAAGCAATGACTAATATTTGAAATATGAAAAATCGTTTAAACTTATGAATGAATTTTCAAATTGATGTTTGTGAATCATTACAACATTTAAATATAATTCCTTTTAAAGATTTTCAATTAATTAAAAAAAATGCTAAGTTAGATATTGAATTAATGAATAAATTAGAATTAGAAACTAAACATGATGTAGTTGCGTTTACTAGAATGTTAAGTGCTAACTTAAAAACTGAAAGTCGTTGAATTCATTATGGTTTAACTTCAACTGATATGGTTGATAGTGTCCAAAATCTACAAATAAAATTTTCAAATGAAATTATTGAAAAAGCTTTAATTACTTTACAATTGAAATTAAAAGAGTTAGCGTTTAAATATAAAGATCAATTAGTAATTGGTCGCAGTCATGGTATTTTTGGTGAACCAACTTCATTAGGATTAAAATTTGCTTTATGATACGATGAAATAAATAGACAGTTAGTAAGGTTGGAATTAGCAAGAAAACAAGTTGAAGTTATTAAGATTACGGGTGCTATGGGTAATTTTGTTCATATTTCGCCAAAAGTTAGTGAATTTATTGCCAAAAAATGAAAAATGGAAGTTGACAGTTCTGCTACGCAGGTAGTACAACGTGATCGTTTGATTTTTTTAATTACACAATTAAGTTCAATTGCTACAACAATTGAAAAAATAGCTTTAGAAATTCGTTTGAGTCAACGTAGCGAAGTTAATGAACTTTTAGAGGGATTTTCTATTTCACAAAAAGGTTCAAGTTCAATGCCACATAAAAAAAATCCAATTGGTTCTGAAAATATTTGTGGTTTAGCAAGATTAGTTCGAAGTTATAATAGTATAGTATATGAGAATAATTTATTATGGTATGAACGTGATATCTCTCATAGTTCTAATGAACGCATTATGTTACCTGATATTTATCATATATTAGATTTTATTATTAATAGAATGACAAATATTTTAGATAATTTAGTAATTAATACTAGTGCCATGGCAAATAATATTGCTAAAGCTAATGAACTTTATTTTTCACAAGTAGTTTTATTGGCTATTATTAAAAATAATCCAAAAATAACACGTGAAATTGCTTATGATTTTATTCAAAAATGCACTTTAGAAGCACAAAATAAAATGATTAATTTTAAAGATGTATTAATAAAGAATAATATTAATCAATATTTAACTAGTGAACAGTTAAATGAATGTTGTAATAATAATATTTTTTTAATAAATGTTGATTATATTTTTAAAAAAGTTTTTAAAGATAAATAATGTTTAATATTAAATTTAATTAGCATTTAATTTATTAATTTTTGTTTTTTTATTTTATCTAATAATCAATAAATATAAAAGATTAAGAAAATATTGTAATTAGTCACTAGATTATATAAGTTTAAGGAGTGAAAATTATGAAGAAATACAAAATCGATAATAGTTTTCCTTTTATAGATCAAGATTTTAATTTTATTACAAGATATGATAGTGAAGAACACTTTTATGATGTTTTAGATGATCGATACTTAAAAGATAATGGAGAAATAGATGTTAATTTATTAAAAAAGAAAATTAATAAAATAAAAATAATATTATATTATATTAATAATAAGAAATATAAATGTGAAAAAACATTGCAGTCAAATATTAAAAAACAATCTATATTTCTTTCTTATAATATAAATAGTATTAAAAAGTTAGAAATTTTCGAAAAACAAAAAACAAGTAAAATTTTTAAATTTAAGAATAAATTAGTTAAGTTTTTAACTTTTGGTTATTATAATTTTGAAAAAAAACGAATTAACAAAATAGTATGTGAAAAAGTTAATATAAGTAATCAAAAAGAAGAATTGAAAAAGGTTGGATTAAAAATTTTAAAACTTAATAATATTTTAGAAAAAATAGAAAAAGAAAAAAGAAGACAATGAGAAAAAAATGATCTTTTGAGACATTGATATGATTTTGCAAGTTCAAGAAAATTACAAAATCAACCATTAATGAGTAACGGTAATCAGTATTTACCAGTAAATAATTATGATAATGAAAAAAGTAGTGTTATTTCACACGTAAATAGTGATTATCAGTTTTACTTAAACGTTGATATAGATGCTGTTAACTCTGATAATGGTTTTAATGAAAATCAATATCAACAAAAATGTTCCATTTTATAAAAAAATAAAAATTAATAAAATATTATTAATTTAAATAAGTATTACAATAAATAATGCTATTTTAATGTAAAATTATAATTATTAAATTTAGGAGCAAATAATGACAAAAAAATTTTATATTACTACCCCTATTTATTATCCTAGTGCTAAATTACACTTGGGACATGCTTATACAACAATTATTGCTGATGTTTTAGCTCGCTATAAGAAAATGCAAGGTTATGAAGTATTCTTTTTAACTGGAAGTGATGAACATGGTCAAAAAATTGCTAAAAAGGCGGATGAAAATAAACAAACTCCACAAAAATTTGTTGATGATATTGTTGTTGGGTTTAAGAATTTATGAAAAAACTTAAATATTGATTATGATAAATTTATTAGAACAACTAATAAAAATCATATTTTAAGTGTTCAAAAAATATTTAGCAAATTATTAAAACAAAATGATATTTATTTGGGAAAATATGAAGGGTCATATTGTATTTCTTGTGAAGAATTTTTGACAGATAGCCAAATTAATAAAACTAATAATACATGTAAAATATGTCAAGGTAATATTACTACTTTATCAGAACCATCATATTTTTTAAAATTGGAAAAATATACTAAACAATTATTAAAATATTATGATGAACATCCATTATTTTTATGGCCACTTAATCGTAAAACGGAAATGATTAATAATTTTATTACGCCAGGTTTAGAAAATTTAAGTGTTACTAGAACGAGTTTTACTTGAGGGGTACCAGTATTAGAAGATCCAAAACATGTTATTTATGTTTGAATTGATGCATTAAGTAATTATTTAACAGGATTAGGTTATTTACAAGATGATGACATTAATTTTAAAAAATTTTGACTAGATTCAAATTGTGAAATTGTGATTTAGTTGGTAAAGAAATTAGTCGTTTTCATATGATTTATTGGCCAATTTTATTAATGGCATTAAACTTGAGACAACCAAATCGAATTTTGGCCCACGGTTGAATTACTAATGAAGAAGGAAAAATGTCAAAATCAAAAGGTAATGTTATTGATCCTTTAGTATTAGTAAATCGTTATGGTGCCGATGGATTACGGTTTTTTTTAATGAAAGAAATTATTATTGGTCATGATGCAAAATATAGTCATGAATTATTTTTAAATTGTTATAACTCTTATCTTGTTAATGATTTAGGTAATTTGCTTTCGCGAACAGTTACAATGATCATTAAATATTGTGATGGTAAAATTCCCAAAGTTAATTTAAATAAGCTACAACCAGAAGCAATAGAAATAATTAAAATTATTAAAAGTACTATTAATGATTTTAATATTGAAATGGATGAGTATCAAATTCATGAAGCAATTAATGTCGTTTTTAAATTAATAACTAGTGGTAATAAATTAATTGATTTAACAAAACCATGAGATTTACATAAAAATAATAAAACTATTGAATTACATAATATTTTA
>NZ_JALMUW010000068.1:0-5077 GCF_023846195.1 Spiroplasma endosymbiont of Lariophagus distinguendus | reverse complement strand
TCTTCGACACGCTCCCAATTATTAAAAGTAGCTTTATCTAATACTATAGAAAAAATAAGACTATCATTATAAAAAAATGAATCTTCACCAATTCAAAATTTAATGTAAATACCAGAAGAATCATGTCAAATAAAAACAGATGAATTAATATATGCATGTCACATAAAACCACTTACAGAAAAATTATTATCAATTTTAGCAGAATTATCAATCGCTTCTGTTATATCTTTTGTGCTAATTTTAATATTATGTTTTTGAGTACTTTGACTTGAATCACCAGCAGAAATAAAAGAATTATTATCAAAGCTGATACTAGGAAATAAAGTAGTAAAATCATCCCAAGATTTAGCATAGTCAGTTCAATTTGAAAATATATTTTTTTGCTCACTATTATAAACATTTGTAGAATCTGTTCCATTATAATTAGTAGTATAATTAAAATTTACATTTTGTGTAATATTATCATTTTTAAATTTATTATAATAAATTTCAATTAAATTATTATTATCAAAAATATAGTTTAATGAATAGTTCTTGTCACTAATATTAAATGGAAGATTATAAATAAAATTATAAATATCTTTATTATCAACAATTAAATCAACAATTTTAGTAGCTAATTCATTATTAATTTTTCCTTTTAAACTACTTTGACTAATAAAATAATTAGACAACTTCTCAGCAATTGTTCTATCAATTTTATTAGATAATGTTGCTTTAGCAATATAATATAGACCCAATGTTTCACTTAAATTATCACTATGCTCAACTTTATGACCACCTGTTTGTTGTGAAATATCAATGTGTTTTTCAATTCCACCTTGCTGAATTAACTTTCAATCTTGATTATCACCACTAAAGTAAGAAGTACTATATTCACTTTTACTATATGGATTATATGTATCTTTAATAGTAGTTACTTTTTTAGTATTATTCATTTCTTGTTTTGTATTTTCAATATCTGATTTATCTTTATCAGGAACAATTACTTTGGTATTATAAACTAGATTACCTGTTGTATCTACTAAAAAAGTATTTTGAGCATTGGCAAAAGTATAACTTTTTAATGCTGAAGTATCATAACTGTAAAATTTATAATCGGTTATTAATTGGTTAGTAATTCAATCACTAGTACCTAAAATATTTCATTGATTATTAAATAATGAATTTGTAAAATTCTTTATTGATGATTTATTTGTTAAGCTACTGTTATTAACAATATTATCATTAATACTATTAATAACAGTATTACTTGTTAAAGTTAATGTTGTTAATGTACTTAAAGTAATTAATAATTGTTTCATTCATATACCTACCTTTTAAATAATACAATTTTAATAATTAGATATCTTTTTATATATACTCATTAAAATTATAACGATATTGAATTTATATCGTTATTTATAATATAACACAAATTTTTCTTATTTTTTTTAATAAAATCTCATTTAAAAATGTTTAAAAATTAATCTAATATTTTGAATTAAGTTAATAATAAAAAAATATATTATAATTAAACTATACACAGATAGAACTTTTGTTCTTAATGATGTTTAGAGAGAGGTGAAAGTAATGGAATTTGATTTTGATGTTATTACTATTGGTGCTGGTGTTATTGGTGCTGCTATTAGTGATGAATTATCAAAAAGAAACTTAAAAGTAGTTATTTTAGAAAAAAATTTAAGAATTGCCCAAGAAACATCAGAAGGAAATTCTGGAGTCATTCATGGTGGATTTGATCCAACACCAGGAAAACTAAATGCTAAATTAAATCTAGAGGGCAGAAAATTATATGAAAATGATTGATTTAAAAATTTAGATTTTCCATGAAAAAAAATTGATTCTTTAATACTTGCTTTTAGCAAAGAAGAAAACTCAGAAATACAAAAATTATATGCACGTGGTATTACTAATGGTCTTGCTAAAAAAGAATTATCAATATTAACAAGAGAAGAAGTAATTTCATTAGAACCTAATGTTAACCCAAAAGTTACTAGTGCACTACTTTGTTCTGCTTCATATGCTGTTGATCCAGTATTATTAACACAATCTTTAATTAATCGCATGATTAAAAATAGAGGACAACTAAAAGTTGATCATCAAGTAATTAATATTGAAACATTAAATTCAGGTTTTCGAGTTACTTGTTTAAATAATCAAAAAAAAGTAACTTTTACTTCAAAATATATTATTAATGCTGCTGGTCATTATGCTGATGATATTGCAAAGTTAATAAATTGTCAAGATTTCACTTTAAAAACTAGAAGAGGACAGTATTGTATTCTTGAAAAAACCGAAAATCATATTATAAATAATCACATTCTATTTATGATACCTACTATTCATGGTAAAGGAGTAATAGTTGCTCCAATGCTTGATGGTCATATCTTGGTGGGTCCTACTTCTCATGAAAATGTACCGAAAAGTGATACTAGATTAATTACAATTGAAGATATTGAACTTATTAATAAAATTGGTCTAAAAATTATTCCAACTTTAAATATTAATAAAACTTGTAAAGTAATTAGTGGTTCACGAGCAATTTGTGTTGAAACTGATGATTTTTTCATAAAATTTGCTAGTAATAATACTAACTTTATTAATGTTGCTGGTATTAAATCACCAGGTCTAAGTTCAGCACCAGCAATTGCTTTACTAGTAGCAAATATGATAAAAAATATTTAATTTAAGGAGGAAAATATTATGCCAGAAGTCTCACAAGTAATTATTGGTGAACTATTTGGCACATTTATCCTAATTTTACTAGGAAATTGTGTTGTTGCCAACGTTTTATTAAAAAAAACAAAGGGAGAAAATAGCGGTTGACTTGTTATTTGTACTGGATGAGGATTTGCTGTTGCTATTGCTGCAATGTTAAGTGGAATTTCAGGAGCACATTTAAATCCAGCTGTTACTATTGGATTATGAGTTGCTAATAAAAAAACAGCTTTTATTGGGGAAAACTTCCTTTATATTCCATTTTATATTTTATTTCAATTTTTAGGTGCAATGTTAGGACAATTAGTTGTTTACTTAGCATATTTTAAACAATATAACATTACTGAAGATAATAATAAAATTTTAGCAACTTTTGCAACAGCTCCAGCCGAACGTAGTTATATTTGAAATACTATAACAGAAATTATTGGAACATTTATGCTAGTTATGATTGTTTGTGCTACTATTGGTATTAAAAATTTAGTTATTAATTCACAAATATTTAATAGTGGTTCTGCGTTTATTACTGGACCTGCGACTGTTGGTATTGGTGTTATGGTTATTGGACTTGCTATTGGTGGACCAACAGGTTTTGCTATTAATCCAGCTCGAGATTTAGGACCACGAATTATTCATGCTATTTTACCAATAGCAAATAAAGGAAGTTCTGATTGAAAATATGCTCCAGTTCCTGTTATTGGACCAATTTTAGGAGCAATTATTGCTGGTGGTTTAATTCAAGTAATTGAAATACTTTAATAAAAGTACAGAAAGGATAAATAATATGTCAGAAGAAAAAAAATATATTATGGCATTAGATGAAGGTACATCTAGTTGTCGTACTTTAATTATTGATAAAGAAGGAAAAATTACTGGTATCAATCAAATTGATATACCTCAGCATTATCCCCCTCAATCAAGTTGAGTTGAACATGATGCACTTGGAATTTGAAATAATCAATTAACAACAATGCAACAAGCTTTAAATAAAAGTAATATTAAATCTAATCAAATTGAAGCAATTGGTATTACTAATCAACGTGAAACAACAGTAGTATGAAATCGTGATACAGGTTTACCAATTTATAACGCTATTGTTTGACAAGATCGCAGAACAGCAGATTACTGTGAAGAATTAGCAAAAAAAGGATGAAAAGAAAAAATTCATAAAAAAACCGGCTTACTAATTGATTCTTATTTTTCTGCTACTAAAATAAAATGAATTTTAGATAATGTTAAAAATGCACGTGAATTAGCAAAAAAAGGAAAACTAGCTTTTGGTACTATTGATAGTTGATTAATTTATAAAATGACAAATGGTATTGAAAATAATGTTGAAAAAACTAAACATGTTATTGACATTACAAATGCTTCACGAACAATGTTATTCAACATTAATACTAAAAAATGAGATGAAGAATTACTAGAATTATTTAATATTCCTAAAAATATGTTACCAGAAGTAGTTCCCAGTTCAGGTAAAATTGGAACTACTTATAAAGGAATGTTATTCCAAAATGATGAGCAAGAAATTCCTATTACTGCTGCAATTGGTGATCAACAAGCTGCATTATTTGGTCAATTATGTTTAACACCTGGTGAAATCAAAAATACTTATGGTACTGGTTGTTTTATTTTAATGAACATTGGAAATACTCCTCTTTTTTCAAAACAAGGTTTACTAACGACTATTGCTTATCAATTATCAGGCGAAGAACCAGTTTTTGCTTTAGAAGGTTCAGTTTTTATTGCAGGGGCTGCTGTTCAATTTTTACGTGATCAATTACGAATGTTATATCGTTCCGATGAAAGTCTATGATATTCACAAATTGTTAATCCCAAAGAAGAACAACGTATTTATGTAGTACCTGCTTTTGTTGGTTTGGGTGCCCCTTATTGAGATTCAACAGCACGTGGCGCTATATTTGGTTTAGAACGTGGTACGAAGCGTGAACATATTGTTAAAGGTACCATTGAATCATTAGCTTACCAGTCACAAGATGTTATTCTGGCAATGCAAGCAGATGTTAAATTAAATAAAGATTTAAAAGATTTAAAAATTAAGATTAAAGTTGATGGTGGAGCAAGTAATAATTCATATATTATGCAATTCCAAAGTGACATTAGTCGTACTAATTTAATTAAACCTAAAAATACTGAAACTACAGCAATGGGTACTGCTTACTTAGCAGGACTTGCAATTGGATTTTGAAATATTAATGATATTAAAAAAATAAATAAAATTGAAAAAGAATATAAACCAATTATGACAGAAAAAAAAGCAGAAACTTTTTATAAGGGTTGACAAGAAGCAGTTAAAAGAACACGTGGTTGAACTACTTCTATTAAATAAAAATAA
>NZ_JALMUW010000067.1:0-5153 GCF_023846195.1 Spiroplasma endosymbiont of Lariophagus distinguendus | reverse complement strand
ATTATTATTTTTCATTGAGAAAAAGTTTTAATTTTTTTTAAAACTATTTCATCATGCATACCCATATTTTTTGGATCTTCTCGCAAAAGAAAAGACATGAAAAAAGTCAAAATGAAAAAACACAAAGCAGCAATAATAAAATAACTGATTTTTGAAATTGTAATAGTTGAAATATTAAGCGTAAGCATATTAATCGGTATAATAATTAAACTTGCCAATAATCCTGGAACAATAAGTATAGTAAAAGTTAAAAAAGCATGTGATTTTACAAAATATTGTTCATTGAACATTAATTCATGAACTCCTAATGATGCAGTACTCATTCCTAACGCAATATTTAACAAAATCAAAGATCAAAAATTTGGTACAATTAAAACTAAACAACAAGTAACCAAAAGTCAACTATGCATTCATCAAATATACAACTTTCTTTTTTTAAATTTTGCAGTAAAAAAAGTAGCTGGTATAGCAAAAATAATTACAGTAAGCGAAACAATCACTGTAATACTAATTGCTTCAGTTACTAAATTAGTTAATGATAAAACTAAAAAATTATTAATAGCTTTTAAACTATTAATACCAAGATAAAGAAAAAAATAATAACTAATAAATAATCATTGCCACTTATCTATCTTTTGCTTAAAAAGAAAAAATAAATAAAAACTTGTAAATAAACAAAAGATTATTAAGAAAGATAATCATATTATCATAGTTTTTTTCCTTTCTTAATTAAATTATTATTTTTTGATTTGTCTTACTGCATCACGATTTTTAATGGTTTCTCTTTTATCATAATTTTTTTTACCACGAGCCAATGCTATTTCTAACTTTGCTCTACTTTTACTATTTAAATATATCATTGTTGGAACAACAGTTAAGTTTTTTTGCTTTTGTTCTTGTTGAATTTTTTTAATTTCACGAGCATTTAAAAGTAATTTTCTTTTTCTTAATGGATCAAGTATATAACTAGTAGTAAATTTATAAGTAGTAATGTTCATATTAATAATATAAGCTTCATTATTACTAAAAGTTACATAACTATCCTGTAAAGATACATTACCTAAACGAATTGATTTAATTTCAGAACCAGTCAAAACAATTCCCACTTCTAATTTTTCTAATAATTCATAATTAAAGTACGCTTTTTTATTTTTTGCAATTATTTTCATTGTTTCCACCATTATTTTCATAAACTTTATAATTAGATTATATAATAATAATTTCATAAATACTGAAATACTTACTTAAATTTGTTTTTTATTAAGAACATGCTATAATCTAATGAAGGTTAGATTAATCAATAGTTTTTCTAGCAATGATTAATGTAAAATTAAACATAAAATTAATATTTGTTGTATAGCGACCCAAGAAATAGATTTTATATTTGTTTTACGGGTTTTTGTTAATTTTATATATTAATAAACAACTGAAAGGAGTCTAAGGACATGGCAGGAGAGTTAAATACTAAACCAATAGCAGTAAAAAATAGTCAATTTTATCAAGGCGATTTGGGTTTTGATAAAAATAATAATGATAAAGTAATTATTTATAAGATTTTAACTGGTAAAAAACTTGAGGTTTGCAAAATTATTATTGATGAACAAAATCATATTTTAAAAATTTCTACGAAAACGGAAATTATTAATGAAGATGAATTCGAAATTTACACATTTGCTTTAGAAGCAGATACTGCTGATTTTATTTTAAAACTTATTGCTAAAAATCAAATTAATGCTGAAATTAATTATGCATTTATAAATAATATTGAAGATTCTTATAATATATCTGAATCAGACTCATTAGAAGAAAAAAAGAAAAAAATTAGGAAACTCTTTTAACTATTTATAAATTTCTTCTCAATTATAAACTGAACCATAACACAAAGCTTTAATTTTAAAATCATTGTTATTATTGATAATTTCTAAAATAGTTTGGGCAATAGAAATCCCTGAGGCAACTATATCATCAATAATAATAATGTTTTTTTTATTAAAAAATTTAATATATTTAGGTAATAAATGAATTTTATTAGTAATTTCCATTTGTCTTTCGCTAACTTTTAATTTATTTTCTCAAAATTTACGGTAGTTATCAACTTGGAAAATATTATTAATAAATAATATCTCATAATTTAATTTTTTTTTAATAATTTTAACTAATTCAATTATTACCAATTCTAAACTACTAACTGAAGTAGGTTTTTTTGGCATCATAATAAAATAATCTAAATTTTCAAACAAATTAAATTTTTGACCAACTTCAAATAAATTAGTTGCTAATCTTATTATAGTATCTTGTTCAATATTTACTTGCTTAATTAAGTTATAATCTTCATTAACTCATAATAAATCCGGATATTGTTTTAAGCCTGGCGATTTAAAATAATTATAATAATAGCATTCAATGTTAAGATTGCTTTGTTGAATTAATCTTTTTTGCCCTTGTATTTTCATTTTTTTACTCCATTTTTCTTTTCATTTTTATTTTTTTTAACTTTACCATTTAGTTTTATCTTTTTTCTATATTTAAAATTATTTGCTTTATACATTTTTGATGATTGATTATTATTATTTTTATCACGGTTTTTATTTTGCTGACCATTTTCTTCTAAAATAAAATCAATAGTTCTAGCAACTTTATTTGCACTTTTAACAAGAACACTGACCTTTTGACCAAGAGCATACTGTTTTTGTTTTCTTTCACCAAACAAAATCATTGCTTTTTCATTAAAAATATAATAATCATCAGTCATGTCTGCAATTCTAATTAAACCCTCAATTGTATTATCTAACTCAACAAATAATCCAAAGCCAGTTACACTAGAAATTATACCTTCAAATTTATGACCAATAAATTGCATCATGTATTCTGCTTTTTTCATTTGATCTACAGCTCGTTCACACTCTAATGCTTTTAATTCCATATTACTAGATTGCTCAGCAGCTCAATTAGTAAAACTTTGATATTTCTCAATTATTTTAGCATTTATTTCTCTTTTAACTATATATTGGCGCAATAAACGATGAACTATTAAATCAGGATAACGTCTAATTGGCGAAGTAAAATGTGTATAATAATCACTAGCAAGTCCAAAATGGCCAATACATTTATTAGTATACTGTGCTTTTTCCATACTTCTTAATAATAAAGTTGATAAAACTTGAAATGTTGGTAATTGTTTTAAAGAATTTAATAATAATTGTAAATCTTTTGAACTAATATTTGTGATTTTTGGATTTAGTTTAATGCCCATTAATTTCAGAATTGTAACCATTTGATGAATTTTTTTAGAACGAGGATGTTCATGAACACGATAAATAAAAGGTAATTTCATATCAAATACAGTTTTAGCAACTACTTCATTAGCTCTAATCATAAAACTTTCAATTAATTTTTCAGCGATATCACGAGTTCTTAAAATAATATCAGTTACTTCTCCATTGTCATTAATAATTGTTTTTGCTTCATTAATTTCAAAATCAATTACTCCAGCATCTTGTTTAAACTTTCATAAAATTTGGTGCAATTCTTTTGCTTTTAGTAACATTTCTCAAATTTGTGGATGTGTTTTAATAAAATTTGGATTTTTACCATTATATCCATCATTTACTTCATCATAATTCATTCTTCTTGCTGATTTCATAAATGCCTGATAAATTTTATGTTTTACTGTTAAACCATTCTTATCAATCTCCATATCACAAACCATACATAAACGTTCTACTTGTTCATTTAAAGAACAAATACCATTTGATAACTGCGTTGGTAACATAGGAATAACACGATCTGCTAAGTAAACAGATGTACCGCGAGTAAATGCCTCTTCATCTAAAGGACTATTTTCTGTTACATAATGACTAACATCAGCAATAGCTACAATTAAACGATAATTACCATTAGCTAGTTTAGTAACACAAATAGCATCATCAAAATCTTTAGCATCTTTACCATCAATTGTAACTAATAACTCTTTAGTCAAATCAATACGACCAATTTTATCTGATTCTAACACTGTTAATGGCACCTTATCTGTTGCTGCTAATGTTTCAACATCAAATTGTGCTTTAATGCCAATTTCATAAATAACAGCTAAAATATCAACACCAGGATCATTAATATTACCCAATATTTTAGTAATAGTAACATTAAAAATATTCTGTTCAAAATTTTTAATTTTTGCAACAACAATATTATTTTCTAACGCTTTATCAGGATTTAAAATATTAACTTCATACTGTTGTAACTTTGCATTTTGAATTAATAATGTTTTTACTTTCGTATCTGCATTAACAATAACAGTACCAACAAGAAGATTAGTATCACGTTTAATAATTTTTAATACTACAGCCTCATCATTCTGATTATTAATTTTCACTAACTTACATAATACTTCATCATTATTTAACGCATTATTTATGTTTTTTATATTAACGTAATATTCTTCTTCACTATTTAATAATTTAACAAATCCAAATCCTTTTTTAGTAATTTGAATTTTGCCAATAAATAAATTATTATTTTTTAGCATATAAAATTGTTGTTCTTTATTTTCCAAAATAATTTCACTATTTTTCAATTCTTCTAAATCAGCAATAAGTTCTTGCTGTTGATGATGATTAGTAATATTAAGTTTCACTGTTAAATCAACCGTTGATAAAGGTGTAATACTATTTTGTAACTCATTAATAATCTCTTGCTTCATTTCAATCAATCCCAACTTTATCCTAATTATATAATTAATTATAATCTATCTTTTAAAATTTATAAAAAGGCACATTTTAGTGTGCCTTTTTATAAAATAATTATCATTAATTTATAACTCCAATAGTATTAATAAGAATTCTTACTATTATTGCCATAGTAAATAACGATATACCTAATACTAAAGTGGCAATAGAAAATAACTTACTTCAACCACGTTCTTTAGTACTAGCAAATAATTCTTGATTACCCCCACTTAAAGCACCAAGTCCATTATGATTTTTTTTACCTTGTAATAAACCTAAAATTACTAATAATATAGCGATAATTAAGGCAATAATTTCAAAAGCAAAAATAATGTTTTGACTCATTTTGTCACTTCCACTTCTTTATAATATTATTAATTTTACACTTAATTTTACTAAAAATAAAAAAATTTTCATAATTATTAT
>NZ_JALMUW010000066.1:0-5174 GCF_023846195.1 Spiroplasma endosymbiont of Lariophagus distinguendus | reverse complement strand
GTTCATTATTGCATTGGCTACATGTTCAACATCGGTACCAATAACAATTTGCAAAGCTTCTTTATTCAAAATTTTAGTACCAAATGCTCCTGCGGCCTTAACTTTTGCCAAATTAACACGTGATGTATCTTTAACAATCAAACGTAACCTAGTAGCACAATTATCAATTTCAACAAAATTATCTGCACCAATTGCTTCAATTAATTTTGTTGCCATTAATGTATATTTATCACTTTTAAGATTTTTATTGCTTAACTCTGATTTTGTTGTTACTTTATTTTCTTCAACACCAAAATCTTCTTCTCTTCCTGGTGTTTCAATATTCATTTTAGTAATTAATGTATAAAATACAATAAAATAAACTCCACCAGCAGCCACAATTAATAATAATACTCATAGTGGATTTGAAGTAATATGATAAGCACCTGTAGCATGATTAGCAAATCCTCATGATTGAGCAAAAGAAATGCAATAGTCAATAATTCCAGCACTAAAACCAAAACCAACTTGAATATGTAATGCTGTCGTTATTGCAATAAATATCCCTGTTAATAAGGCATGAATTACTAATAATAATGGAGCAATAAATACAAATGAAAATTCAATTGGTTCAGTGATTCCACTAATAAAAGAAACTAAAGCAACTCCTCCTAAAAATCCTGATACCATTTTTCTATTTTCTTTTTTAGCTGCCATAATCATAGCTAAGGCAGCAGCGGGAATACCACCCATCATAATAGGAAAGAAACCTGATTGAAAAAATCCAGATCCTTCAATACCTCTAGTAAAAGCATTAATGTCTCCATTTACTCATTCCGTTGTTCCAGATGCAGCACCTGTAATTGGAGATATTATCTGACCATTAATTGGTAATTGAAATCAAAAAAAAGTATTTAAGATTTGATGTAATCCAAAAGGTAATAATAAACGATTTAATATTCCATAAACTGCTGTTCCTGGAATAGCAACTGCTGGATTATTTGGATTAGCAACTAATTGACCAAATTTCATTAATACTAATTGAATTCATGGTCAAACAATAGCAAATGCCAAAGCAGTGGGAATAGTTATTGCTAAAGCCACCATTGGTGCAAATCTTCTACCACCAAAGAATGATAATGCTTGAGGAAGTTTAATTTCTTTATATTTATTATATAAAACTGCAGATAAACACCCCGCTACAATTCCACCAAAAACACCAATGTTTAATACATAAATACCACCGATAATAGTTTTACCATCTGTTCCAAATTCTTCTACATAAAATAATGACGAAAATTTTTCACCTTTACTTGATGTAAAAGTTAAAACATTTTTATATAACATTTCTGGTAATGAATGTTCAATTGACGTCATTGCAGATATTGCCAAATAAAATACTGCTCCAACTAATGCAGCTTCACCACGATGATCTTTAGCTAAACCAAATGCTAAACCTAAAGCAAATAATAATGGTAAATTATCAAATACTATTTTTCCTGGTTGTTGAATAATATATGAAATTCAATAACCCACTTCATTAGTAACATGCATAACACCAGCATCAGTTGTAGTAGTAAATGTAAGCCCTAATGCTCCAAATCTGTTTAAAATAGCAGCGAATGGTAATACTGCAATTGGAAATTGTAATGCTTTACCTAAGTCTTGTAAAAATTTTAAAACATTATTTCAAGGACTTTTTTCTTTTGAGGTTTTTAATTCAATATTACTATTTTTTGTTTGATTTTTCTCTTTATGTTTTTTTCAGAAAACTAAACCCATATTTTAACCCCTTCCTAAAACTTTTTCTTAATTTTTCAAAATTAAAACATTGAACTTATTGAAACTGATAATAGCACAATGGCACCAACTGTTGCACAAAACATTAAAAATATATAAAGAGCTTTATTTCAAAAATGAAAAACTTGATATGTAACTTTTTTTGGTTTAAATAAAAATTGCTCGTTAATCAGGCTCCTTTCTTTACGTAATTTTCTTTTAAATAAAAAAAACACAAGAAAAATAATACCAATACAAATCAAACCAATGATAAACATTATTCACATTGCCGATGTTGATAAACTTTTATTGTGCGACTCTAATGTTAAAAAATTTAGCATAATCATTTACACTTTCTAATCATTAGTTTTTTATCTTAATAAATATTATTATACAATAAATTTTTCTTAAATAAATATAATCACAAAATTTTACACTTTTTTATTATTTATTATACAATGACTTACGCATTCTAAATCTTAATTTAATTGGTACACCCTGAAAACCAAATCGTTCACGAATTTGATTAATTAAAAAACGTTCATAAGAAAAATGACATCGTTGTGGATCATTGACCATTAAGATAAAAGTAGGCGGATTTTTTTCAACCTGTGTTGTGTAATATATCTTTAATCTACCACCTTTAAAGTAGGGCGGCTCATTAATTAATTGAGCTTTATTAATTATTTCATTAAGAATACTTGTTTTAATTCTTAAATTCATATTAACTAATACTTCATTAATAGTAGCAAATAAAGTATGAATTCTAGTATTTTCTAAAGCAGATAAATATACAACAAAACAATACTCAAGGTATTTAAATTTTTCTTTTATTTTTTTAGTAAACTCTTGCATTGTTTTTTCATTTTTTTTAACTAAATCTCATTTATTAACAATAATAATAACTGGCTTATCTAAATTTTTTGCCATTCCTGCTATTGTTAAATCTTGTTCTTGAATTTCAACACTACCATCTAATAAAAACAAAACAATATCACTACGTTCAATAGCATTAGTAGTTCTAATTAAACTATATTTTTCTAAATCTTCAGTAATTTTTCCTTTTCTACGAATTCCAGCAGTATCAATAACACAATATTGTTTTTTATTATAAACAAAATTACTATCAATAGCATCAGTTGTTGTTCCTGCTATTGGTGAAACAATAACTCTATTCTCTTGAAGAATAGTATTAACTAAACTTGATTTACCAACATTGGGACGACCAATAATTGCTAAATTAATATGTTCTTTCTTTTCTGTATGAACCTCTTTTGGTAACTTAGTAATTATCATATCTAATAAATCACCAAAACCAACACCATGACTAGCAGATACTAAAATTGGTTCGCCAAAGCCAACTTTTAAATAATCATAAATTTTATCATTATCGTTTTGAACATTATCATATTTATTTGCAATAATAATAACCGGTTTCTTAGTTCTGTATAATAATTTGGCAATATCTTCATCTTCGTGAGTTAAACCTTCTTGATAAGAACAAACAAATAAAACAATATCAGCCTCAGCTAAAGCAATATTAACTTGTTGATTGATTTGTTGAGTAAAATTAGTAATCGTTTTAGTAATACCACCCGTATCAATAATCACAAAATTTTGTGTTAATCATTCACCAATGCCATAAATTCGATCTCTAGTTGCTCCAGGCATATCTTCAATTATTGCTACTTTTTTTTGTAATATACGATTAAAAATTGAAGATTTACCAACATTAGGGCGTCCTACAATTACTACTTTTGGTAACTTATTCATTTTATTCAAATCCTTATATTTAAAATATTATTTTTTATGACTAAAGTAATTATCATATAAAACTTTTAATTTATCAACGGTCGTTTGTAAATTATAATCACTATTATCTAAAATAACTGCATCTTCAACAATTACTAGTTGACCAGTGCTACGAGTTTTATCAACATTATCACGAATTACCATATCGTTATATACTTGTTCTTGTGTAATATTAATACCCTCTTTAATATACTGTTTATATCTTCTTTCACTACGAGCGTGTAAACTAGAAGTTAAAAAAATCTTTAATTGAGCATCAGGTAAAACAACACTACTAATATCTCTGCCAACGACAATAAAGCCTTGACTTCTAACCATTTCTTGAATTCTAGCAACCATAACTTTTCTAACTTCAGATAACGAAGCAATTATTGGTACTTTACTAGTAACATTTTTATCATAAATTTCTTCTGTTGGTGGTTGATCATTAAATAAAAAATGACCATTAACTCATCTTATATCAAAAAGTTGTAATGCTGCAAGTATTAAATCTTCACTTTCAAAAGCAATTTTATTTTTTAAACAATAATTAGTAAAGCTACGATACATAATTCCTGTATCCATAAATTGATAATCAATTTTTTTAGAAAGCAAATATGCAGCTGCTGATTTACCACTAGCTGCTGGACCATCTATTGCAATATTAATCTTTGGGTACATTGTTTTTCTCCATTCTCTACTTAATAAATAATATTAATGATAATACTAACACGACTATTAAAATTAAACAAATAATGATAATACTAAATACTGTTAAACTTCACTTATAGTTATTCTTAATTTTAACTTTTTGTAATTCATCTTGAAAATTATTATGTTCTTGATTAATTTCTTTTAGTTCTTTATTAAGATCACTATTATTTATTTTATACTTTTTATATTTAAATTCTAAATTTTTAACAAAATTTTTGACATCATGAATTTTACTTTCTAAGTCTTTTTGAAATTCATTTATTTTATTATGCATACTATTAATTAACGTTTGATATTCTAAGTTAGTACTTATTAATGGCACATCAACTATTTCAAAATCAATATTTTCACTATATTTTTTTAAAATATTATTAATATTTTCTAACATATTTTCCAATATTAATTTATCATTATCATCTAAATGTTGTTCATTATTTTTAATAAAATAATTTTCAAAATTAACTAAATTTAAATCAGAATTTAATTTTTGAAAAATTGGCTCAAAATATGATTTATCAATTTTTATTAGTTGCTGATAATAATTTTCTATTTTTTGTTCTTGTTCTCAAAGCTTACTATTTTCTTTAATTTCTTTAGCAATTTGTTCACGTAAACTTTTATATTTTTCCATTCTTGTCATTAAAGCACCCACAAATTAATATTTAAAAAATTCCAATATTGATTTATTTTTAATAGTAATGATAATTTTCTTGATTATAACATAAATATATAAAATCATTATAATATACAAATTTAACTATTGATAATATTGATAATATTTTAAAAAATAATTGTTTTTACTTAGTTTTCTTTTAAACATTATTAAAATAAAATATTAGAAAAATTTATATTTTTATGCAGGCATTATTTTTTTTATTGTATATTCTTTTTTTCAATTATAGACTTAAATG
>NZ_JALMUW010000065.1:0-5340 GCF_023846195.1 Spiroplasma endosymbiont of Lariophagus distinguendus | reverse complement strand
TCCAATTTTTTCTTTATTTTTTTGAGACCATCTTTGATAAGATTCTCGCTTTCTTGCTTTCACTTCAGGCCTTTGAGCATATTTTAATTTTTTAGTTCCAACCTCAGGTTTTTGGTTATGTTTCCGTATTCTTTCTTTGCTTAAATTTTTTTGATTAATTTGAATTATTTCAAAAATTTGTTCTATTTTTTTAATTAGTACTTTCTTATTTTTTTCCATTGTATACATAATATTTTCCTTTCAAAAAATAAAAAACCTATTTACTTTAAAAAATAAAGCAATCGGTTAAAAACTTATATTTAAATTAAAATTTAGAAATTTTATTACAATGATAATACATTAATATTTCTAAAAATAAAAAACAATTTTCTTATAATTAATTTTGTTTTTTTTATTAGTGTTTTTTTTCTTTCTTAACTTCCTTTTTCTTTAATTTTTTATGTTTTTTCTTTTTCTTATTTCTTCTGAATCAATTTCAAAATGAACGCTTTTTCTTTACCGTTTTAATAATAGTAGGTTCAAATATTTTATTAGTATCACCAATTGAAAAATCATTACAAACAGAATTAATATTTTCATTAGAACTAATAAATAATAGTTCATCATTTAACATTAATATTTCATTTCTACTAGGAATAATAACTTTACCATGACGTTTAATTGCAACTAAGTTAATTTTATAATTGCTAGGAATTTTTAAAGTTTCTAGTTTTTTATTTGTAAACTTAGTATTTTTAACAATTACATTAGCTATTGAGTACTTTTCATCAACTGTAGTTAAATCTACTCCTAATTTTCAAATAGCACGATATGCAGCTTTCTTACCAGCTTCTGTTTCAGATAAAATAATATTAGTAATACCAATTGCTTCTAAGATTAGTTGGTGAGTACTATCAACAGCTTTAGCAATAAGATTAAGTGATGATAATGTATTGTGTTCACGATGAATTGCTAAAACATGAACAGCAGTAACAATTGAAGCTGCTAAATCAGAACCAATAGCAATAATAATATTTTGCACTTTGTGAATTCCGGCATCATCTAATGCATCACGATTAGTTGAATCTAAAATTAAAGTTTCAGAAGCTATTGATGAAACTAATTGACAACGGTCTTCTCTTTTATCAATAGCTAATGTAACTTTACCTAATTCTTCTAAAGTTTTAACAACTGAAATTCCGAATTTACCTAAACCAATGACACAAAAATCATTTTCTGATGAAGACATCTATATCCTTCTTCCTTAAATAATATTTACTTAAATATGTTATATTATACTAAATTATAAACTAATTCTTAAAATATTGGTATTTTAAATTTAAAACTAATATTTAATAGAAATGACTATAGTATAGTATAATAATAAAAGAAAATGTTATTTTAGGAGTTTTTTGATGCTATCTAAGGTTAATTATCGTAGTGTAAAAAATATTTTTAAAATTATTTTTGTTGGTAAAACTCGTCCCCGACAAATGTTTAATTTATATTTTTTCACTTTATTAGTTGGAACAATACTTTTAATGACACCAATTGCCACAACAAAAGGACAATGAAACTTTTTGCCTGCCCTTTTTACTGCTAGTAGTGCGTTTTCTGATACTGGTTTAACAGTAAAAAGCACTGCTAATGACTTTACTTTCTTTGGGCAATTTATTATTTTAATTTTAATTAAATTTGGTGGTATTGGTTTAATTACAGTTAAACTAGCAATATTATCCTTATTTGTATTTAATCGACATACTAGTTTAAGAGAAAGATTACTAATGCAAGGTGAACGTGGCTCTAATAAATTAGGAACGACTATTGATGTATTAAAAATTGGGATTATTGTTATGACAATTACTGAATTTTTGGGAGCAATTGTTTTATTTTTATATTTTTATTTTGTGCCTATCTCAGGAATAGAATATGGTCTAAACAATAATACAGGTTACTATAATCACATACTATTAGCATTATGATCGGGAATTTTCCACTCGATTTCTGCTGTTAATAATGCTGGTTTTGATATAGTTGGTATAACTTCATTAGAACCTTTTCAGAGTGATTATTTTGTACAGTGAATTTTTATTATTGAATTTGTAATTGGTGGTATTGGTTTTCCTGTTTATTATGATTTATATCATTGAATTAAAAATAAAACTCATGGTAAAAAATTTAGATTTAGTTTATTTACTAAACTAACATTAATAACATATTTTTTAGTTGCGATATTGGGTGTTAGTAGTGTTATGTTTATTGAATATTTTTCACGTAATGTCATAACTCCATCAAGGCAAGAGCCCATTTTTAAAAATTTATCGACATCTGATGCAATTATGGCTGTTTTTTTTAATACAATGTCAACAAGAAATGCTGGATACTATACAGTTGACTTAAATAAATTTCACCTTGCCTCACAAATGATCCAATCATTAATGATGTGAATTGGTTCTTCACCAGCAAGTACTGCCGGAGGAATTAGAACGACAACTTTAGCAATCATTCTTTTAACAATTTTTAATATTGCCCGTGGCCGTAATGATGTTTTTGTATTCAAGCGTAAAATTCCTAATCAAACTGTTCGTATGTCATTTATAGTCGGCACACTTGGTTTTATTTTAGTTTTTGTATCAGTAATGATTATCACAATTGAAAATGTTTTTATAACAGATAATTCTGATATGACCTTTGCACAAGTAATTTTTGATGTTTCAAGTGCTTTTGGAACAACAGGACTTTCATTATTTGATAATTCGAAATTAGGTATTTTTAGTCAACTTAGTTTAATTTTTGTCATGTTTGTGGGACAATTAGGAGTATCAACTACTGCTCTTGCTTGAAGTGATCGTAAATCAAAACCAACGATAAGTAGAGTTGAAGAAAACGTATTAATTGAATAAATTAAGAAACGGTGAACACATATGATAAAAATTTTAGATGGTAAAATAATTGCCCAACAAATTAAAGCAAAAATTAAAGCACAAGTAACAACTATTACTAATCGTAAACCTAAACTAGCAGTAATAATTATTGGTGAAGATTTAGCATCACAAATGTACGTACGAACTAAAATTAAAGCATGTCAAGAATGTGGTATTGATGGACAAGTATTTTCACTAACAACAGTAGTAACACAAAAAGAAATAATTAATAAAATTGAACAATTAAATAGTGATAATAATATTGATGGAATTTTAGTACAATTACCACTACCAAAACATTTAGATACATTAGCAATTATTAATAGCATTACTATTAATAAAGATGTTGATGGTTTAACAAATATTAATGCCGGAAGATTATTACAAGGTGATAAAAAAGCAATGTTGCCTTGTACAGTAAAAGGTATTTTAAAATTACTAAATCACTATCAAATTCCCATTTCTAAACAAAATATTACTATCATTAACGATAGTAATATTGTTGGTAAACCATTGGCTTTATCATTAACTAATATGGGAGCAACTGTTAGCATTGTTCATAAATTAACTAAAGAGTTAAGTCTTTATACTAAAGAAGCTGATATCATTTGTAGTGCTACTGGTGTCTATAATATTATTAATAGTAGTCAAGTTAAACGTGATGTTGTTATTATTGATGTAGCAATTAATTATCAAGGTAAAGAAAAAAAAGTTGTTGGTGATATTAATTTTGAAACAATGAAAAATACCGCTTCAGCAATTACTCCTGTGCCTGGTGGTGTTGGACCAATGACTATTGCCATGTTATTAGAAAATTTAATGATTTGCTATCAATTAAATAATAAATATAATTAAATTGGAGAATCAATTGTTAAAGAAAAATTGGATTAAAAAAAGATTAAATAATATTGAAAAAAATAATTTAGAATTATTAAAATTTAAGTTTTTAAAAGAAACTATTTCAACAAATAGTGTTTATTTTGATAGTCCTTTACATTTTTTAAAACCAGAAAATTATTCAGATTATCAAATACATAATGAAAATAATACTATTATTTTTAAAATAGAAGTTAATACACAAAAATTATATGATGATTGAATAAAAGGAATGAATAATTTTGCTTGAGATTATATTTTAAGTAAAAAATATATAAATATTAACACTGAATATAATTTAAAAACTAATGAGTTTATTAATAAAATTAATCAAAACTTATTTCTTTTAAAAAATAATTTAATATCAAAAAATAATATTTACGTTGTAAAAGTTTGAACCTCAAAAATAGAAAAAAATAATTTCAATATTTCTTCCTTTGAAAAAGATTGAGAAGAATTTAACGATGTTGGATATTGATGAACAGATAAAGATACTTTAAATAAAGAAGTTTCTTTAAATGAAAAATTACGTTTTACTTTTAGAAATTCATCAGATTCTTTAATAAAAGAACTATTATTTAAAGGAAATCATGAAATTACAATAAAATATGTTGAAACTGAAACTGAAATTACTACTAAAGGTTATAAATATAAAAATTCTAATTGATGAAAAAGAAATTGATCATGATTTATTTCAATATTTATTTCAATTTTAGCCTTTTTATTTACAATCATATTTAACTTTTTAAATTAATATAAAACATTAAAGTTCTAAATCAAAAAATAAATCATATTGTATGCAAAAATTATAAAATTTGTTATAAAAATAATCATAAACTAAACTTATAGTTTTAACTCATTACTTTATTTTTAAAGTATGTGGGTTTTTTATTTTTTTAAAAGAAAGAGTACAAAAATTATGAAATATTTTAATCCAAACTATTGATTTAAACTATGATTATTAATCACACCAGTTTTTAATAATCAACTACAAAATACTAATGCTAAAACAATTTATAATAAAGAAACTATTAAAGATTGAAAACCTAAAAATATATCTATTGCAGATTGTACACAATCTAATGATCAAGACATTACTTGTATTCATGAAGCAGGACATACAACAATTATTTTAGATTCTAAATTTAAAAACAAATTTCAAAAATTAGAATCTATCACTTCAGATTTCCAATACCTTGGAAGAACAATATCTGATCAGTTTATACCTTTAAATCAAATTAAAAATATAAGTGATAATGACTTATATACCTTATTACGAATTGATTTAGCTGGATTTGCCGCTGAATCTATCTTTTTTGATAGTAACCCTTTAAAATATATTATTGGACAAGCAAGAATTATGGATTCAAGTGATTTACAAGACTATCACAATATTTATCAAGAAGAGTTTGAAGTTAGAAAATTAAAACCCTACAATGAAGAACCTTTAAATTTTATAGGTAAACAATTAAATGAAACAAGAAAAATAATAAATAATAAACCAGAATTTGAAAAAATTCTTAAAACATGGATGGGGGCACTTGGCACTTGACAAGTAATT
>NZ_JALMUW010000064.1:0-5580 GCF_023846195.1 Spiroplasma endosymbiont of Lariophagus distinguendus | reverse complement strand
CGGCACATATTAGAGCAGTATCGCCATTTATATCTTTATCATAAACATTAGGATTATTAGTTAATAGTATGTTAACTATTTCTGTGTGTCCGTTTCTGGCGGCACATATTAGAGCAGTATCATCATTTGTATCTTTATGATTAATATTAGCACCATGTGCTAGTAAAGTGTTAACAATTTTTGTATAACCATTTTCAGCTGCTCATATTAGAGCACTATCATTAAAGTCATTTGTATGATTAAGGTCAATTTCATTTTTTATTAAAGTGTTAACTACATCTAGGTGTCCTTCTTTGGCTGCTCATATTAAAGCACTATTTTTGTTTTTATCTACATTATTAATGTTAGCACCATATGCTAGTAAAATTTTAACTATTTCCAAATAACCTTTTCTGGCGGCTATTATTAAAGCAGAGTCACCAAGGTTGTTTACATGATTATTAACGTCATTATCTTTTGTTATTAAAACTTTAACTGTTTCTGTGTGTCCGTTTTCAGTAGCTCATATTAGAGCAGTATCACCAAATATATTTGTATCATTAATATAAGCACCATTTTTTAATAAAGTTTTAATTGTATTTACATGCCCATTTTGTGCTGCTGATATTAGAGCAGTATTACTAATTCAATTTTTGTGATTAATAATCTTACTATTTGTTGCTAATAAAGTGTTAACTACTTCTGTGTGTCCATTTTTAGCAGCCATTCTTAAAGCATCATCACCAAAATCATTTATATGGTTAATATTAGCGTTATTTTTTAATAAAGTTTGAACAATTTTTAAATTACCATGTTCAGCAGATATTGTTAATGGACTATTACGATGTTCATCTACATAATTAACATCAGCGTTATTTTTTAATAAAGTTTGGGTTAATTCTAAATCATCATGTTTAGCGGCTTTAATTAATTTTTCATTTTTATTAATATTTATAGTTGTATTTAATTTAGATATTTCTTTTAAATTAGACATTTTTTTCTCCTATCAAATTAAAAAACCTATTTATTTTAAAACTAAAATAAATAGGTAAAAACTTATATTAAGTTTGAAAAAATTATAGCATAAGATTTATTTCTATAGTAAATATAGATAATTGCTATTTAAAATTGCAAACTTTAAGATTAATTAGCTGTTATAATCATTTTTTAAATACTTTAATATATCCCATTTTTATTAATTGACTTAGCACACAATAAGTCATGATTATTCCTAAAACAATTGGAATATAGACTGGCGGTGGTCCTACCATATTCATTTGATGACCAATGTAAGTATAAGGTAAACTTAATCCAATGGTACAAATAACAATTGCCATTATATTTACTGGTCAAGTACCACGACTTTGAATAAAAGGAATTTTTTCAGTTCTAAACATTTGTACTATTAATGTTTGCGTTAATAAACCTTCAATAAATCATCCTGAGTTGAACATATTAATATTTTCTGCAGAAGTATTAGCAAAGACACCAAATCCAAATCCTAAAATTGCAAAAGTAGAGATATCAAAAATGCTACTTATAGGTCCATTAATAAAAGCAAATGGTAACATTCCTTTTGGATTTCAGCGTTGTGGTTTTAATAAAAATGATGGATCAACACGATCAAAGGCAATAGTAAATTGTGAAATATCATATAATAAATTTTGAAATAATAATTGTACTAGTGACATTGGTGCAAAAGCAAATCATGCTGATGCTACTAGCACACTAAAGACATTACCAAAGTTAGAAGCAATCGTAATTTTAATATATTTTAAAATATTACCAAAAATGCGACGACCTTCAATAATCCCTTTTTCTAAAACTAATAATGATTTTTCTAATAAAATGATATCTGATGCTTCTTTTGCAATATCAGTAGCATTATCAACAGAAATTCCAACATCAGCATTTCTTAATACTAAAGCATCATTAATACCATCACCCATGAAACCAACGACGTGATCATTACTTTTTAAAGTTTGAATAATCTTTGCCTTTTGTAATGGGTTTAGTTTAACAAAAATATTATTATTTTCAACAATTCTTTTTAATTCATATTCAGTTAGGCCAGTTAATTGTTCACCAGAAATTAATCCTTTAATTTCTAGATTAACACGATTACAAATTGCTCTTGTTACTAATTCATTATCACCAGTTAATATTTTAAGATCAACACCATGTGTTTTTAGCAATTTGATCATTTTTGTTGCTGTAGGTTTTGGTGTATCAAGAAAAGTTACAAAACCAAGAAAAATTAAATTTTTTTCGTTTGTTTCATTATATTTATTATTAGTAAGATTTGTATCTTCATATGAGACACCTAAGACACGTAATCCTTGTTCATTTAATTTTGTTATTTTTTTATTAATCATTTTCATTAAATCAGAATTTAATGGTATTACTTTATCTTGATAAACTATACGATTACATGTATTAATAACTTCTTCAATTGCACCTTTACAAATTAATTTTTTATTATTTAATTTATCTTCTAAAACAACTGTTAATTTACGACGATTAAAATCAAAAGGAATTTCATCAATTTTTTGATAATAATTACTTATATTTTTTAATTTATTTTTTTCTCCAAATTCAAGTATTGAATTATCCATTGGATTTTTTATTCCTGTTTGAAAATAACTATTTAAATAAATAAACTTAATTAAATCATTATTTGTTTTATTGTTCAATGTTATATGGTTGACTACTTCAATATTATCATTAGTTAAAGTTCCTGTTTTATCAGTACATAAAATATCAATTGCACCTAAATTTTGAATAGCAGCTAGTTGTTTAACAACTACTTTTTGTTTACTCATTTTACTAGCACCTCGTGCTAGATTAGAGGTAACAATCATTGGTAGCATTTCAGGAGTCAAACCAACAGCAACCGAAATTGAAAAAATAAATGCTGCAGGTCAATCGTTTTTTAAAAGGCCATTGATAATTAACACAATGGGTACCATTACTAGCATAAAGCAAATTAACATTAAAGTAACGCGTTTAATTCCTTTGGAAAAACTGCTTAATGGACGTTGTTTATTTATTGTATCAGCAATAGTAGCGAAGTAAGTGTTAGTAGCTGTTGCTATAACAATAGCAATTGCACTTCCAGAAACAACACTTGTTCCCATAAAACAAATATTTTGTAAATCAAATAAGTTTTGATATGCAGGATCGTTAATAGTGTGTTTTTCAGTAGGTAGTGATTCTCCTGTTAATGATGATTGATTAATAAATAAATCGTTGCTTAATAAAATTTTTAAATCAGCAGGAATTAAATCACCAGCTGATAAATAAATTAAATCACCAGGTAACAATTCATTAACATTTATTTCTTGTGCTTGTTTAATTATTTTAATTGAGTTTTCTTTAGTAATTTGATTAATGTTTATATTACGAATAACAGTAGTTGTATTTTTGACCAAAATTGTTAAATGTTTAGTAATAAAAAAAGCTCGTATTGATTGAATGTAAATTAGGGTTCCGCTTAATAAAATCATAGTTCCAACAATAATAGCGGCAACCAATGAATAAATTGAAGTATCATTTGTTGTAAAATATGAGAATAAATTATAGATAGTAATAATTGCTAAAATTATATTGAATGGTCCAAAATATGCTTTTAAAAATTCTAAAATTCAATTAAATTTTGTATTTTTTAAAGTATTAATACCATATTTTTTTCTTCTTATTTCAATTTGGTCTGTTTTAAGACCAAAATTATGTAAATCTAAATTTTTTAGTAATTGTTTTTGGTTAAATTGTGCAATTTGTTTAATATAATCACCATTTGTGTAAACTAATGGTTTTTTAAAACTAAATTGTAATTTAAAATAAATTTTGTTTAAAAAAATCTTCATAATTTCTTTACCTCCTTATTTTTCTTATTTTAAGACTTTTAAATAAGGATTTAGAAATTTATTAACACGCTAAAAAAATATTTTTTTAGTAAAAATACTAGGAGAATATTTGACTGAATCTTTATTTAAAAGTACACTTTTAAAATTACTAATTTTTAAATTAGTATTATTTTTATTATTATAAATGGAATCGCTGTCAGTCATGATATCACTCTCCTTTATCCTTTGACATTTTAACATGTTTCTCTTTAAAAAGATAACTTTTTTTAATTTATATAATTTTAGGAAAAAGATGATTACTATAAAATATTCAAATTTATTTTATGTTATTATTAATTAATGTTACGTGTTACTTTAATAATTAAAATAATAGGAGGTAAACATGAATACATTTGTAATAGTTGGTATTATTATAATAGCTATTGCTATTATTAGTTTTATGTTATTATTTAAAATTATAAAATGACTTGCTATTTGTATTATTGTTGGTGGTATCATTTTGGCTGCATTATTTTTTGGTTTTGGTATATGACCATTAGATAATATTCATTTTACTAATTTTATTAATATTAATAAAAATTAAAATAATAAATAATAATTAGTTTAAATTTTAACTATTGACTATAATATATTTTTGAATAAGAGGTAAAAAATGGAACGAATTAAGCAAGCACAATTTTTAACTAGTGCTATTAAAGAAGAACAATGGCCGCAGGATGAAATTCCTGAATTTTGTTTTGTTGGTCGCAGTAATGTTGGTAAATCAACATTTTTAAATACAATTTGTAATAATGGTAAGTTAGCTAGAGTTTCACAAACACCTGGTAAAACACAAATGCTAAATTTTTTTACAATTAATAATAATATTTGTCGCTTTGTTGATGTTCCTGGCTATGGTTTTGCTAAAGTATCAAATGAAAAAAAAATCCAATTTGCGACAATGATGGATGAATATTTTCAGTCACGAAAAAATTTAAAAGCAGTTTTTTTATTATTAGATTTAAGACATGCACCCAGTAAAGATGATATTGATATGTTGGAATATTTACAACATTATCATTTAAAAATTCATTTAATTGCTACTAAAGTTGATAAAGTTAAAAATAGTCAATTAGTAAAAAATAAAAAATTAATATTATTAACTTTAAAACTTAGCACTAATACTCCTATTATTTTATTTTCTAGTATTAGTAAACAAGGAATTGATTTAGTAATTAGTAAATTAGCAGATGATGTTAATACTGATGAATTTGAAGTAGAAACTTAATAGTATAATATTTGTTGCTATAAAAAAAGATAAAAGTTGTTTAATATGTATATATTCTTATCTATTTATTTATATTGATTATAAACCAGTATATTTATAAATTGTATATGATAGTTTGTAATTATTAAAAATATCAATATTCAGTATAGAATAGAATATAATAATAATTAAATTTAATATAAGTTTTTAACTCATTTATTTTGATAAAAATAAATGAGTTTTTATTTGAAAGGAAGATTAAAAGAAATGCCTATAAAAAATGAAATTTTACAAAATCTTGAAGCAAAATCAGAAGAAAATGTAGAACAAAAACCTACAAAATGAAAAGAGTTTAAAACAAAACATCGAACAACCGCAAAAATTATAAAAGTGACTAAAGGTGTTGCTACTGGTGCTGCTGGTGGTGCCTTATATATTAATCCTATTGCTCAAATGAGCGCTTTAGTTACTGCTACTGTTGCGGGTGGT
>NZ_JALMUW010000063.1:0-5838 GCF_023846195.1 Spiroplasma endosymbiont of Lariophagus distinguendus | reverse complement strand
AGTGGGTCAACGACTCCAATTAAAATAAATGGAGTGAGTGATCGTATTTTGTCAACTGTTATTGATAACTCAAATAACTTATATTTTGCAAAAATAAATGGACTTTATACATTACAAACTGCTTTGTCGTGAACCAAAGAACAAAGTCAGTTTAATTTAATTGATAGCACTAAAAAGAAAACTTGAACAAGAAATAACTTGCTTACTGTTGATGGGGAATTAAATATTGAAATTAAAAATAACAACATTGATAAGGTTTTATTTGATAATATCTTGCAACCACAAACAGCTAAATTATGAAACATCAATGTCAAACCCGAAACTAGTGAAAAAGACCATCATTTAGAAGTGATTTTTACTTTGGATGGAAAACAATACACTAGTAAAATTATTGTTTCAATGCAGGCAAAAATAGACCCACCAATTCCACCAAAACAAGAAAATTTAAGTGATGTAATTAAATTTGATATCGATAACAACTTAGGAAATATTTTAGATAACAATAATGAAACTATCATTTCAGCAATTACTCAAAAAAATTCTCGCATTATTGATTTTTCACAAATTGAAATTACTGATAAGAAAGATACCAAAGCAACTTTAACGGCAAAAAAAGATAGTAAAAGTTATCAAGGTTCAGTTGTGGTTAAATATAATGTTGTACCATCAACAGTTGTTGATTTAAAAATTGATTTAAAACCAACATCACCATCAACACAAGTTGATATTGATTATGCTGGACAAATTGATAAAACCATTATCACAAATACAGTTAATTCATTCTACTATGCAAATAGTGAAAGTAAAATCACAATGATTAAACCAACTGCAAGCAGTGTCATAACTGGATTTGTATATGGTACTGATAATCAATGAAATAAAACATCACAAAATATAACAATCGACCCAACCAATGGTATTGTTTTAGATGGTTCGCAATTATCAACAAACAACGGAAAATATGTTATTGAATTGCAAGATAATTTAGGAAATCATAACAATATTTATTTACAAATTGCTCCAAAACAAGAAATTGCACATTATTTTGATACAGATAATGGTAAACAATTTGAAAAGTGAGCAAAAGCAAATGGACACGATAACATTCATGAATATTCTGTTCGCCAACTAAATAAATTGTTTGAAGAAAGCAAATCATGAATTAAACAAGCAAATGATAATCAACTAGCTAATGCTGTTGCTGATTGATTTAAAATCAAAGGTAATGTTTCTTCAAAAAAAATAATTTCAAAAGAACAAATTGTTGAACAATTAAAACAACAAATACCAAAGACTATCACAATTGATAAATTTGATACAAGCAATTATGATTTAAACAAAGTTTCATTTGAAATTAAAGGCATGCGATTTCAACCAAATGAGAAAGTTGAAATTGTTATTAAATATGGTTCTGAAAAATCAAATAGTTTTATATTACAAATTCAAAATAATAACCCACCAAACAATGACAAAAAAGGATTAACTGTATTAGCTATTATTGGCATTGCAATTGGTAGTTTAGTAGGATTGCTACTTTTTGGTTGATTATTAAAAAAATTTGTTATTACACCATTTATTTTAGAACCAATGCGTAAGAAAAAAACAGAAGCTTTCCAACGTCAAACTGAAAAAGACATTGCCCAAATGAAAGCTGATGAAGCCGAAGAAGAAACAAAAAGAAAAGGAAAAAAATAAAATGAACTGAACAATATTTTTTGCAATTATTATTCTTTTATTTATTTTTTTCAAACCAATACTATGATTATTAAGAAAAATAATGTTTCTTTTGGGATGTATATTTGGTTTTTGCAAAGGATTAATTGATTTAAAAACAAGAAATTAGAAAAAGAGAAAGTAGGTGATATACATGATGATATTAGCAACAAATAGTAATTTACAAGATGTTGGAAACAAAATTATTACAATAGGAATGCCAATTTTAATCAGTTTAGCAGTAGTAATTGGCATTATTATGGTAGCTTACTATGCTATTGGCGGTAAATTTTCAAAAAATGCTGACCAACGTAAAGAAACCATTGCGCGAATTATATGGGTTGGAGTTTGTTTAGGAATTGTAATTTTAGCAAGTTCACTAGTTTTAGGATTAAAAGATGTTATTTTAGGAATTTCTTAAAAAGGGGGATATAAAAAATGTTACAAAAGAAAAAAGGGTTAAAAAACCCTTTTGCTGTTGGTAAATCTGCAAAAATAAAACCAACATCAATAAATAATATCATAGCCATTGTTAACAACGTCATTAAAAAAATGGCTATGTTTCTTATTATAGCATTCTTGTCCTTAATGTTAATAATGGTTATTATGATTATAATTATTGCAGCCATTATAGCAATTATTTCACCCGATACAATAAACAATTTTATCAATGCACACAGTGAAGTAGGTTCTGGAATATTTGTTCATTATAATCAATTAACACTTAACGATAGTGGTGGAGATGAACCGGGTTGATTATTAGGGGCAATTATGAAAGCTGTATTTGCAATTTTATATATAATTTTTATTAAACCATTACTTTGAGTTTTAAATAAATTCCAAGACATAATTTATTTTATGTCTGGTGGTAATTTAGCAAACCGTTTACTTTTTGAAAACAATAACCCAAATGGTTTTCCAACCCTATTAATTGTAATGTTATCTATTGCTGGAATAATATTAGTTTTACTACTAGCTGGACGAATGATTGAGATAATGTTAGATGATGAAAAACACAGTAAATTAAAAATAACATTACGTAACATGCTTTTATTGTTTATAGCAATACCAGCAATTCCAGTTATTTTTTATACATTGAATATTATTGTTAACTTACTAACCCAAGCAATAATGCAAGCCAGTAACGAATAATACACAAATGTTTACACATCAATAAATACTGATACACATTATTACAAAAACATTATAACGTAATAATTTAATGATTATCAAAATTTAGCATTTGATAATAAAAAAAAGATATGCAAGTTAAACTCAAAAATAAAAAATAACAACTTTTGATATGTAATCCAAAATTGTGAATTAATTAATAACGGACTTCTCCCCACATGTACTTGTGGAGGAAACAATGAAATTGAATGAGTTCAACAATACTTTTCAAACAGAACAAGATTGTTTGAAATATATAGTAAGTTTGAAGGAAAATAAATGTATCAGGTGTTATTGAACAAATTTGAATACTTCTGATTTAAGAAGAATAAGATGTTTGAAATGTCATCAAACATTTAGTATTCTTCATGGCACCATTTTTTACAAGTCACAAATACCTTTGAAATCTTGGTTTTATCTCATCTTTAGATGAATAAACACCAAACATGGAATTCCATCAACTGATGTTGCAAAAGAATTGGGGGTAACTTTGAAAACTGCTTGAAGAATGGGTCATAAAATCAGAACTTGTATTGCCAAACAAGAATCACAATTTATTGTTGAGGGCATAGTGCAAATGGATGAAATGTATCTTTCACATATGGGTTTTAAAAAACAAGGAAGATCCTTGGTGAATAAAACCTTGATTGTTGGTATTTATGAAAAAACAACCAATAAATTAATTGTGAAAGTATTGAAAAATGCAAAAAGTAAAAATCTTTTGCAGTTTGCAAGAAACCACATTTCTTCAAAGTGTCATGTACATACTGATTTTTGAAAAGGATATTGCGATTTTAAATCGGTTTTCACTAAGCATGAAACAGTCAATCATCAAGATAGCTATGTTTCAAAAACTGGTGTAAATACCAACCAAATTGAATCAGTTTGAAAACATATAAGAAGAACATTTAAAACACATATCAAAGTTGCAAAACATCATGTTCATTTATATGCAAAAGAAGCTGCATATAAATTCAATAAGATACCTAGTTTTGAAATTGTAATGCTATGTTTGATTTAAAAATGTGGGGAGAAGTCCGTAGATAGGCTTTTCTCAGCATTTATGTGATAAAATTTAAAAATAGTACATAAAGGGAGAAAAGCCATCTAAATTTCTTGGTTTTGTTTTCTTTTTGCTATTTTCTAAAATTGATCTTATGTTCTCAAATTGTTCTTTGGTGACATGACTTGGATAATTTTTATGCATATATACCCCTTATCTTAAAATATATAATCATTTTACATTATTTTATAAAAGATTCCAAACAGGTTCTTAGAAAATAATAAGCACTATCAAACAGTAATTAATGAAATGCTTGAAGAAACTGGTATTGATGTTACTAACAAAAAAGTAAAAATTCATTATTTAGGTAAACATTATGCAAATAAATCAAGTACAAAATTATGATATTTTTATGGCATTGATTTAACTCAATTGAATTTAAATCTAACAAAAACATACAAAGGTTTGGGTGATGGTTCGACTGGTGAAAAAGAAATTAGTGCAAGATTTGTTAGTTCAAAGCAATTAAATAAATCAAATGACGCTTTAAGTTTAACTACACATAGTAAATTAACTTTGAAAAATTTGATTAATTTTGATAATAACATAAATCAAAAATTAGATATGATTTTACAAATTTTAGATAAACAAAAAAACAGTAGTAATAATAATTCTGATCAAAGTTCATGAAAAGATTAGGAGGATAAAATTATACAATTAACAAATAAAGAGCAAGAGCTTCTATCAACTTATCAAAAATGATTAAAGGACAATAATTTAAGTGGTAATTGTAGTGCTTATTTTATTTCTAAAACTTCGATGTTGGTTTTTCAAGTTTGGAGAATAGAAAAACTTATAAGTGAAACAATATGATTAAAAAGTGATAATGAAAAATGACAATTTTATATTAAAAATTTAGATAAAAAAATTAATAAATCTTTTTTACTAGAAGAAATTTTAAAAATCGAAAAAGATTTTGTTTTAAAAACCTTTAAAGAAAAATCAAATTTGTAAACAATATGTAACAATGTATAATAATATATGGTTTGAACAATTAAAAAGCGTTGAAAAGAGTTTATGGTATGTTTGGGTATTCATAAACTCAAACTTCGCTAAAAACAGTCAATATGACCGATTTAAGGGATGATAATTATGAATCAAAATTTTTCAGAAAAAAATATCATATTATTAGAAAATATAGTGTTAAAAATTATTGGTTATGGAGTTGGTGGTATTTTGTGTGTAATTGGAATTATAACTATGGCCAGTCACGTATATTTAAAATTGCCTTATCCATATTGATTGATTATTGGTTTAGTTTCTACAATAATTGGTTTTATTTTAGTTATGACTCATACAATTTTTAATTTTATTATTAAATTAATGAAAATTAAAAAAGAAAAATAATAAGGAGAATAAATAATATGAAAAACTTATTAAGTATGCTTGCAGTTTCTACTTTGGTAGGTACAAGTGCAAGTAATTTAAAACCAGTATTTACGAGTAATGTTGTAAATCATGGTTTTAAATCAAATCAAATCAATCAAAAAGACCTCATTATCACAAATGAAAATGATACAAATCCATTTATCAATAGAATTATTGATATTGATATAAATGAGAGAATTACTTGTAACATTGTAACTAATAATGGTGTTATTTATGTTGGAACTGCTACTGGTGAAGGTTCTTTATCAACTAGTAAATTATATCAAAGTACTGATGGAATTAAATTTATAGAAATTAAAAGTTGAAATCAAGATTATGGAAAAAGCGATACAATAGAAAGTTTAGCAATTGATAATGAAAATAATATTTATGTTGGAACTTTTAATAACATTTTTAAAAGTATAATTGGTGCAGATCATTTTTTTGCATTGACAGGAGTAAAAGGAATAGTTGAAAGTTTAGCAGTAGCTAATAATAACACTGTTTATGCAAGCACAAGCTAT
>NZ_JALMUW010000062.1:0-6279 GCF_023846195.1 Spiroplasma endosymbiont of Lariophagus distinguendus | reverse complement strand
ATTAAAAATGACCACTAATAAATAGTGGTCATTTTTAATTAAATTATTTATAATTGATTTTTTACTTCTATAATTTTTACCCTATATGTTTCTTTAATACCTTTAATATCAACAATATCACCAACAACACAATTCATAATTGATACTGCTAATGGGCACTCATTAGAAATTAATCCTTCAAATGGATTACTTTCAATACTTCCAACAATTTTAAATTTTTCTTCTGAATCAGAAACAATTTTACCATCTTTAATTTTTACAATTGTTACTCAACTACCAACACGAACTGCTTTGATATTACTATTTTTACGTTGTTTTTGTTCTTCAAGAATAACAGCACTAGTAATAATCGTTTCAAGTTCTTGAATGCGTGCTTCATTTTTACCTTGCTCTTCACGCGCACTAGTATAATCAGCATTTTCTGATAAATCACCATCAGCCCTAGCTGCTTTTAATCGTTCTTTTATCGATTCACGTTCAACATTAATTCGTTTATATAATTCAGTTTTTAACTTTTCTAAACCTTGTTCTGAAATTATTATTTCTTTATTTTTGTTAATTTCGCTCATTAAATGCCTCCATTTATATAATTTAATATTTTAAGAACGTAAATAATTATATCATAAGGATAAATGGTTTTAAAAAAAGTATTCAAAAGAATACTTTTTTTAAAACCATTTACTTTATTAATTTTTCTTCTTTTAATAAAGAAATAATTTCTGTTTTAACTTCTTCAAGTTTTTTATCTTCTTCTTTCTCATCCATTTTTGTAATAATAAAAGCAATTTTACTAAAATTTTTTGCTTGTAAACCTAGAAAATTAAGAACTGACTTAGCTTTAACTTTAGTTTCATTACCAGTAAGTTTTACTGGCTTCGTAATATCTGCATTATCAGGTAATTTAATGACTTCTACCTCAATATTTTTATACTTACTAATAGCAGCAGCAATTTTGGCTATTGGTCGTGCATGTAAACCAATCTTTTTTTCATCATCAATTTGCACAGCATAAATAATACAATTCATTTTTTTCCTCCAAGATTTCTTAAAAATTTGTATAATATAGTTTATTTATAACATATTTTTTATTTTTTTAAAAAAAATATATAATTTAAATTTTTCTTATTAAAATAATGTCCTAGTAAATATTCAATTTTTTACAAATAAATTTTAATTTTTTTTAAAATAAATAAATAAATATGGTATTATTTATTAGTTAAAACATTAATAAGGAGAAAATAACTATGGCAAGAAAATGTGCTTTAAGTGGTATTGGTCCACTAGCTGGTAACAACCGTTCGCATGCGATGAACTCTTCTAGAAGAAAATGAAATCCAAACTTACAACCAGTAAAAATTGGTGGAAAAACTTTAATGATTAGTGCTCGTACTTTAAAAACTTTAAAGAAAAATAATGCTTTAGATAATAAAAAATAAAGTTATTTTATCTTTTGAATTATATAAATAAAGAATACTAATAAAAGAAAGAAATACTTTTCTTTTATTTTTTTATATTAAATTAAAAATATTAATAATATAGTCTAGAACCTACATTTTTTATAAAAATGAAATAATTTTTCTAGTTTTTATCAATTATATTGTTATAATACGTGTATGATAAAGAAAACTCTCAGTTGGGTGGATTTATATGCTAAAAAAAAGAATTTTGTCATTATTTTGATTAATCACAATGATTAGTATTTTTATTGTAACTTTAGTTAGTCATAAACCCTATTTTATTATGGGTGGTTCAACTTCAGTAGCACCTTTAATGCATACATTAATGGAAGACTATCCTGATAATCATAAAGAAGCAGATTTTACTTATAACAGTTTAGGTTCAGATGCAGCAGTAATTCCCGTTAATAAAAATATGTTTGGTATTGGCTGACTTTCAAAGGAATATACAACTCCTAATAATAATTTAATTTCTTTTGTTTTATCAAAAGATGGCATGATTTTAGTTTATAATTTACCAAAAGATTGCTTAGGTAATGATAAACCTCTAAATTTTACACAAGATAAAGTAAAAAAAATGTATTTAAAATCGTCTATTTTCTGAAGAGATTTATTTCCACAAAATACTTCAGAACCAAATCAAGGTTGAATCAAACCAACTTGTGACCTCAAAATTTTACCTTATACTAGAGAAAATGGTTCAGGAACACGAGATGTTTTTAATGAAAAAGTTCTGGGTGATTCAAAAGCATATTATCCACAAGCAATAACCGTTAATTCAAGTACACAAATGTTTAATATGTCTAGTGGTGGTGTTGGTTATAGTTCATATTCAGATAAAAAACAATTAGATTCAAATAAACAATTCACTAATATTCATATTGCTAATTGAGAAAAAATTGCTCCAAGTTTAGATACCATTAAAAATGGTACTTATCAGTTATCACGACCATTTACAGGTTTAATAAATAAAAATTTTAAACAAATTAATACTTTAGTTAAATTTCTAAAATTCTTGTTTATTCCTGGCTATCCAGGTCATAACGAATACGTAGTTCCTGCTTTTTCAGAAGCTCAATACGCACAATCAGCAGTACCATTAACTGACAAATTAAATCATGATTTAAATCAGTGATTAAACAATTTTCCATAAAGGAGTATTAATAAATGAAATCCAAATCTTTTAAAAAGTTTTGACATAAAATAACTTTTAATCATTTTAATAAAAATCATGATCCAAAAAATGTTTTTATTAGTGAACAAAAAAAACATACTTATGATTTGATTGCTAAAATTTGTGTATTGTCTATATCTTCATTAGCACTAATTGCCGCTTCATTATTAATTGGTTTTATTATCGGCCAAACATTTAGTAATATGAGTTTTCTTAATTGATTTAAAATGTTAGGAAATAGTAAATGATTACCTAGTGCTAATAGTTTTGGTATTATTGCCTTTGTTGTTGCCACTTTTTGAGTTGCGCTATTTTCAATGATACTTGCTGTTCCTTTAAGTTTACTAACATCATTATTTATATGTGAATTTTTACCACCAAAATTAAAAAAAACAACATTAACTTTAGTAGAATTATTATCTGGTATTCCTTCAGTTGTTTTTGGTGCTTTTGGTTTAATGACCATTGGTCCTATTTTTGTAAAAATGGGAGCACCAACCAAAGAAAATATGATGACAGCAAGTTTTATTTTATCAATGATGGCATTACCAACAATTATTTCATTATCTGTTAATGCTATTACTAGAGTACCAAAATCTTATCTATATGCATCATTAGCACTAGGTATTAGCAGGACTGACACTAGTTTTAAAGTCATTTTTAAAGCGGCAAAAACCAAAATCATTGGTGCAATAATTTTTGGATTTGGAAGAGTCATTGGTGAAACAATAGCCGTTGTCATGATTGCTGGTAATAGTACTCTAACCCCCAATTTTGCACATGGTCCACTTGCATTTTTATTTAGTTCAATTTCTACTTTAGCGGGAGTAATTGGACTAGAAATTGGAGAAGCAGTTAGTTCTCAACAAATATCAGCATTATATGGAATTGGTTTATTTTTATTTATTATAGTTTCAATCATTAACTTTATTGTTTTAATAATTTATAAACGTAGTGATAAAAAAGCAAAAGGTCATAAAAAACCACGAAATTATAATTTAAAAAAAATAAATCTATCTGATAATCAACTAATGTTAACTATTAGTGAAAAAACTATTAAAAATCAAGGCTGAAAACACTTTAAAGACTATTTTCGATTATTCTTTATGGGGCTAGCTTGTTTTATTACTATGGGATTAATTATTTGAATTATTGGTGATATTATTATTAATGGTATCTTCAACATTAGTGGTAATGCTGGTAGTAGCGTTTTCAATTTTAATTTTGCGGCTTTAATTTGAACAACCGGTGATGAAGGTTACTTATCAATTATCACAATGACATGTTTATTGATATTAACAACAATTACTATTGCTATGCCATTAGGTATTATTGGCGCAATTTATCTTCACGAATATGCCAAAAATGGTTGATTTGCTTCAATATTACGTTTTGTGCTAAATACCTTAGCTTCTACGCCATCAATTATCTTTGGTATGTTTGGATTTACTTTTTTTATTACTTTCTTACAAATAAGTTTCTCAGCAATTGCTGCTAGTTTAACATTAACAATTGTTATTTTACCACTTATTATTAGAGCAGTAGAAGATACATTAAAATCAGTACCTATTGAATATCGTGAAGCATCATTAGCACTAGGTGCTAGTAAATTTGAAACAATAAGAAAAGTAGTTATTCCAGCTGCCATTGGTGGCATTATTACTAGTATGATTTTATCAATGGGTAGAATTATTGGTGAATCAGCACCAGTTTATCTAACATTAGGAAGCACTGTTGCTTTTCCCAATAAAGGTTTCTTAAGTTCAGGACAAACTTTAACAACCCATATTTTATTAGTTAATAAAGAATCAAATGACCCTAATAAATTAGGAATGATGTACCAAACAGCACTAATAACAGTTATACTAATATTTATTTTAAATTTTATAGCAAAACATTTTGAAAAAAGTTTAACAACAGGAATCGGGGTGAAAACAAAATGCTCAATTGAATTATTAAAAGAAAAAATGAAAGCAAGAAAGAATCAGCGAATAGCAATAAAAAAAGAAAAGTAAATGTGATTAAACCTTACTTTTTAAAAGTGAAAGATAAATTTAAGAAAAAACCAAATAACAAATCAAATAATTTATCAAATATAGAAAATATTCCAAAAAGTAATTATGTTTTTACTATTAAAAATTTAAATTTCTTCTATAATCATGGTAAAAAACAGGCTTTATTTAATATAAATTTAGAAATAAGTCGTAATCAAGTAACCGCTTTTATTGGACCAAGTGGTTGTGGCAAATCAACATTACTACGAACTTTAAATAGAATGAATGATTTAATTGATGGTGTTAAAATTAATGGACAAATATTATTCAATAATGAAGATATTTATGAAAATAAAAAAAATATTATTTCATTACGAACTAAAGTTGGAATGGTATTTCAAAAACCTAATCCCTTTCCAATGTCAATTTATGATAATGTTGCATATGGTCCAAAAAATCAAGGCATTAAAAACAAAAAGATTCTAAATCAAATTGTCGAAGATGCTTTAAAAAAAGCGGCTTTATGAGATGAAGTTGCTCAACACTTATTTGATTCAGCATTATCATTATCAGGTGGCCAACAACAACGTTTATGTATTGCTCGTGCTATTGCCCTAAAACCAGAAGTACTATTAATGGATGAACCAACTTCAGCTCTAGATCCGATTGCCGCATCTAAAATTGAAGACTTAATGAATGATTTAAAATCAGACTTTACAATTATTGTTGTTACTCATTCAATGCAACAAGCAGCACGAATTTCTGATAAAACTGCTTTTTTCTTAAATGGAGAAGTCATTGAATATAATAATACTAAAAAAATATTTTCACGACCAAAAGATAAAAGAACAGAAGATTATATTACCGGCAGATTTGGTTAAAAATATATATAATTAATTATAGAGAAAGGAGGAAAAAATGAAAATAATTAACCGTAGATTTGATTTAGATATCATAAATTTAAAACAAAACTTATTAACTTTATTAAAAGAAGTAAAAAAAGAACATAAAGACGCTTTAATAGCAATGGAAACACAAGATTTTGATATGTCAAAAAGAATTGTTGAAACCGATAAAGAAATTAGAACAGTCGCTGAAAGTTTAACAATTACTGCAATTTGAAGTATTGCTCAACAAAATCCTTTTGCTACTGACTTACGTACTATTATTGGCTATATGAATATTATTCGTGATTTAGAACGTATTTCAAATTATGCTAAAAATTTATCCAAATTTAATGTCAAATATAAACCAGAAATTAAATTAACATCTCAATTATCAGGATTAATGAAAAAAGTATTTAAAATGATGGATTTAATTGGTGAATCTATAAATGAAAATGATATTAACAAAGCTTATCAAGCAGCAGAATATGATATCGATATTGATAATCGTTTTCGTGAATCAATGAAAAACATTGTCAATATGTTAAAAGTAAACAAAAATAATGATCAACTCTCTCAATATACATCAACAATGCAACAGTTGAAATATATTGAAAGACTAGGTGATCACTTAGTTAACATTTGTGAAACAATAGTATATATTATTAAAGGTAAATTTTATGATTTATCTTCAACAAAAATATCTGAATAATTTATCAATCAGAGGCTTTTTAATAATCTGTGTTTCTTTGTTTTACAAAGTTACTAAT
>NZ_JALMUW010000061.1:0-6340 GCF_023846195.1 Spiroplasma endosymbiont of Lariophagus distinguendus | reverse complement strand
TGTTTAGAATTATTGTTATTTTTACTAAATCTGCTTATCTACTAAAATTTTAGCACCTTATAAATAAAATACAATAAAAAATAAACACGTATCTTAGTTATATCAATTTATAAAAAATGGAATAATCAATATTAAGAAATAAAAAAGTAAAAGAAGATAATTATATATCTTCTTTTAAAAATTATATAGTTTTTTTAGCAGCAGTTTTTAATAGATTACCTGTGATTAAAGCTGTTAGTTGATCAAAAAACTGATTTGGATTATCAATAGTTCCTCATTCTTGGCCAACAGTTATTAGTTTACCTTTATTAACAATAAAAACAATTGGTAAAGCTTTAAATGCTCTTTCTTTATCAACAGGATTTTGAATTTCCTTGACACCTGAATCAGCAACAGGTGCTGAACTATTATCAGAAATTTTATGGTCAAGTAGTCAATGATAAATTTGTTGTTGTCAACTAATTTTTTTATCATTTCAAAATTGGTTAACAATATCACTACTAGGGTTGGCATAAGGAGATTTTTCATAAATTTTAATATCAATAGTCCCATTAGTAGTAACACTGTTTATTTCAGTTTTCTTTTCTGTTAATCAGTTATCTCATTTACTTGGTACATTATTATTTTTGATTTGCCTTGTGTGTAAACCGTCAATAATTTGCTTAGAAAGTGGATTATCAGCAGCACCAAGTATGCCAAAAAAAGCATGCCCACTATTAATATCACTAATAAATTCTTGATATTTTGAATCATCTGTACAAGCACTAACTTGTAAACTAGTTGTTGTGCCTATTATTAAGGTTGCTATTAGTCCAAATTTTTTACGCATTTATTTTCATCACCTTCAATATAATATCATAAAGTTATATGAGTAATAAATTAATAATTAAATATAACGTACTAAGTATACTATGTTATAATCTTAATAACAATATAAAAATCAAAAGGAGTAGTTTTTTTTCTATATGGACAGTAATTGGTATATTTATTTAATAATATTGCTAGTTTTATTATTTTTAAGTGGTTTTTATTCATCTGCTGAAACATCATTAACTTCTTTAAATGTTATAAGAATTAAATCTATTGGTAAATTACGTAGTAAGAAAAGTCGTCGTGCTAATATTGTATTTAAGTTAGTTAAAAATTATAATGTAACTTTAACAACAATTTTACTTGGTAACACAGTAATTAATGTTGGAATTGGTACTTTAAGTACCATATTATTTATTGATTCTTTTCATGTTTCTCCTACTTATGGTCCTTTAATATCAACTTTAGTTTCAGCAATTGTTGTTTTAATTATTGGTGAAATTATACCTAAAAGTGTTGCAAAATTACATCCCGAGACAATAGCTTTAAATTATGCATATATTTTGTATATTCTTAATATTATTTTTTATCCAATAACTTTTATTGTTACTTTATTTCAATTTAAAAGTAAAAAACCAACAAGTTCTGAACAAGAACTTATTGAATTGATTTCAATAATTGAAAGAGAAGGAGTTCTTGAAAAAGCAGAACGTGATTTAATTGAATCTGCAATTAAATTTGATGAAAAATCAGTTTTTCAAGCTATGCATCCCAAAAGTAAAATTAAATATATTTATGATGATACGCCACCTAAAGTTATTAAACATCTATATTTAGAAGAAAAATATAGTAGAATTCCTGTTTTAGATCATGTTAATCAAAATGTAATTGGTATTTTAAATATTAAAGAATTTATTATTAATATGTTAGAAAATGAAAATCCAGATTTATTACAATTAATGTTACCAGCAATTTTTATTTCTAAGCGTACTAAGTTAAATGAAGCATTGGAAATTTTACAAACCGAAAGAATGCATATGGCTATTGTCTGCAATAATAAAGATAAAAAAGATTTTAATGGTATTATTACACTTGAAGATATTCTTGAAGAATTAGTTGGTGAAATTTATGATGAAACTGATGAAATTGGATTGATACAAGAAATAGGAACACATAAGTTTCGTGTTGATGGTTCTTCAAAACTTGAAGTATTATTTAAACGTTATTTAAAAAGAAAACCTCCAAATTATAATAAACAAACTGTCCAAGAATGATATATGTTCAAAACAAAAGTAAAGAAAGTAAGGAAAAATAGTCCACTTTTAAAATTTCGAAATTTTTCATTTAAAGTTATAAAGGTTCGCAAAGAATTTGCTGTTTTTGAAGTTGAAATTTTTACTAATAAAAAAATTAAAAATAAATGAGAATAGTTAGTGCAGGATTTTTATTTAAATGCTACAATGTAAAATCATAATTATAATTATGATATGAAGGGGAGGTTAATTATGAAAAAAGGTATTAAATTAGTAACTATGATTACAGCATTAAATCTTGTAACAGTTAATGGTTTAATGTTAACGTTTTCTCCAGACAGTGATCATTATGTCTATTTAAATAAGCATGATGCTAATGCTAGTTTATTAAAATGAAAACTTTCACCAGAAGATGCAAAGATGGTAAAAAAATATGAATATAAAATCCATCAAATGGCAAGTAAAGAAAGTATTGATGAATTTAATAACTTGTATGATAATAATAAAAGTGATGTAATTTGAAGTAATTATGATAGTTTACAATATGATTTAACTCATACTAAAATTGGTGGTAAAACCATTGATGTTAATTGAGTTGAAATGTATAAAAAAGCTGGTTTAAATAATGAACAATTACAATTAGCAGAGCAACAACAATTACGTTTTTATAATATTTTTGCTAAAGTTTTTCATAAAAACACTGTTATTAAACTAATTCAAAAAGTAGCACCAGTTGCTGTAAGTGATAGCACAGTAGCATGAACTGCTTTTAATTCAGAAGCTGATAATCAATGTATGGGTTATGGTCCTGAATTTGCAAATATTAATTTAATTGATCAACAATTTCAAGAGGGATTTTGATCTTCAGATCAAATAATTAGTGTTACAACTCACGAATATGGTCATGCTTTAAGTAATTTTATTGGTTTAAGTGCTGATGAAAGAAATTCATTTAATGCTAATTGAAAGTGACCAGATAGCAGTTATAGTGATGTTAATACTAATATGACATCAGTTTATCATAAACTAACTGTTAACAATGATAACAAACAAATTTATGATCGTACTTGATATTTAATTGATTATTTAGGTCAACAAGCAAAATTAACTAATATTAAGCAAAAATTATTATTTGGTTTAATAACAGTTAATAGTAATTATGGTCGTAGTGCCTGATTTAATGGTAAATATAATATAAATCTTGATGATGAATTTTTTGCTGAAAGTTTTGCTAGATGAATTTTAACACCTCAGAATCAGCGTGATTGAGGATGAGAATTGGAAAATAGTTTTTTCTTACATTATTTACCAACGGTTTTATAACATTTTACTAGTTAAAAAGGAGAATTATTTCTCCTTTTTTATTATTTGGTATAATAAATTTAAGTAAAAGAATTGAGGAAAGTAGGTAATTTTATGTTTGGCAAAAATATCCATGATCATGAATCACAGCAAAATAGTTGTTTAAAATGTCAGTATGAAAAACTTTTTAAAACAGGTAAAACATTATTTGATGAATGAGATAAACAACCACCAGCACCTGCTCAATTACTTAAAATAAAAAAACAATTAAATGAATTAAAAATTAAAATTGAAGAACAAAAAAATGATTCGGAATTAAAGTTTTGTGCCAATCACCCAGAAATTTTTGACTTCTTGCCTTTAGAAGTTTTATAGTTTTTTGTATTAATAGTATTAAAATATTTATATTTAGTAGAAGTTTAATATAATTAATGCCCTATTGTTTTGAAAAATAAAACAATAGGTTTTTTATTTTAGTATATTAAATTTATAAAAAACTTTTTTAAATAAAAACCTATTTACTTTAAAAATAAAGTAAATAGGTTAAAAACTTATATTAATGTTTAAAAACTATATCATATTACAAGTATAGAAATAATAGTTAATATATTTTCATTTCCATTAAATATAAATTTCACTTTCTTCATAAAGATTTAATAATTTTGATAAATGATCACCAACGCCACCCTCATCATTAGTTTTAGTAGTAATATCATTGGCAATACTTTTAATAACAATATTACCATTTTTCATTGCTACACCATAGCCAACTTCCATCAACATTTCTTTATCATTAATTTCATCACCATAAGCAATAACATCTCTAATATCAACATTATAATATTGAGCCAAAATGCGAGCTGTCATTCCTTTATCAATAAATTTACTTGAAATTTCAAAGATTAGTTTATTATTATCATAACGATTTCAAGTATTTACCTTAATTGAGTTTGAATATTTTTCCAAGTCACGATATACTTGATCAAGATTAGTATTTTCTTTAAATTCAATTAAAATGGCATTAGCGCTCCCTTTTCAATCACGAATTAATTTACTAATTGTAAAAGTATCATTTTCAATAGTATCTAAATGAAAATAAGTTTCAAAGAAATCATCTTTTTTTCAACATACTGCTTTGTTGTAATATTCAATAACCGCGTTTTCAATTTGTTGAAAAATATAGTCTTCATTTAAAATATGTTTAACAATTGTTTCAGAAATTGGAAAAACTAATCGTTTGAATTTTTTGATTTTTGGATCATGAATATGGCCACCATTAAAATTGCATAGTAATGTATTAAGACCTAATTCACGATAAAATTTAATTGATCCACGATAAGGTCGACCAGTGACAATACAAACAATATGACCTTGTTTTTGAGCATCAATTAGTGCTTTTTTAGTATTAATATGAATTTCTCGACCACCACTTTTTAATAGAGTACCATCTAAATCAACTAGGATTAAATGTTTTTGTTTTTTATTGTATAAAGACATTGTCTCTTCCTCCTATCTTTCTTTCTCGATAAAATTAATACCCATTGTGTCTTGAACAAAGTTTAATTTTTTAGTAGCAATATTATTAGCAAAATTTGCACCTTCTTCTAAATATTTTGCTAATTGTGATGATTTTTCATTAATAAATTCTTGGTGTTTTTTTTGCATTGGTTCTAATAAATCATTTATTACTTTAATTACTTCTTCTTTTAAAAAACCATAATTGTGATTGCTGAAGTATTGTTCACAAGTTTTGATATCTTTTTTAGTAATGCTAGCATAAATAGTTAATAAATTACTAACTCCAGGCTTATGTTCTGGATCAAATTTAATAATATTTTCTGAATCAGTAACTGCTTTTTTAATTTTATTGGTAACTTCTTGTTTGCTATCGCTTAAAAAAATACTATTTTTTAGATTAGTATCAGATTTTGACATTTTTTTTTCAGGTTCTTGTAAACTCATAATTTTCTGTGCTTGTTTATCAATAATTATTTTAGGAATTTTGAATAAATCAGTTTTATAATTGTTATTCATTCTTGTTGCTAAAGTTTTTGTCAATTCTAAATGTTGAGTTTGATCAACACCAACTGGCACAAAATCAGCGTCATATAGTAAAATATCAGCAGCCATTAATGCTGGATATGTAAGAATGCCTGTTGGAATACTAATCGTTTTATTTTGTTGATTTGTCATTTTTTGACTTTTATCTTTAAATTGTGTCATTCGTTCTAATTCACCGACATAACTATTACATAATAATATATATCCTAATTGACTATGGGCTAAAACATCAGATTGAATAAAAATATGAGATTTATTTGGTATAATACCAGCAGCAAAATATCAAGCGGCAATATCTTTAATATTATCTCTTAATTCTTGTGCTTTTATTGGTAGTGTTAATCCATGTAAATTTGCAACAAATATTAAGAGTTCATGTTCTTCTTGCAATTTTAAAAAATTATTAATTGCTCCCAAGTAGTTACCAAGAGTTAATTTTCCAGTGCTAGTTATTCCAGATATAATACGAGCCATATATTTTGCTTCCTCCAAATTAATTTTTTAATATAATTAATTATCAATGATAAAGTTAAATAATTCAATTAATTATATTAAAATTTGTTTGATTTTGATATAATAAAAACATAAATTAAAAATAGTTTTTGACCCATAGCTTTTATTTTTTTAAGAGTAATAGGTTTTTTTACTTTATAAAGGAGTTTTTTTATGTTATTTGGAGAATAAAAATATAAGGATGATTTACAAAAATATTTAAAGAAAATAGAAGATCGAAACAATGTGAAAGAATATCTTCAAACTCTTGGGTTAAAACTTGAGGAATTAGAAATCAAGAAACAAAATATTGCCGAAAAACAAGCAAGTTTTGAATTTGAAAGAAAACAACTAGAAGATATATTGAAGAAAGCTGAAAGTCAATTAAGAAATATCAAAGATAGTGAAGATAAAAAAACAGG
>NZ_JALMUW010000060.1:0-6378 GCF_023846195.1 Spiroplasma endosymbiont of Lariophagus distinguendus | reverse complement strand
ATTCATTAAATTTGTCGATAAGAATTCATATTGATTCATGATATTTTTTAATTTCTAAATTTAGTTGATTAATTTCTATTTTCTGTTTTTCAGTCATTTTAACTACCTTTTATAAATTAATTATTTAAAAAATAATTAATTTATATTTCCTTTCATTTTTCTAAATAAAAAACTATTATTTTTATTTAAAAATAATAGGTTAAAAACTCATATCAAGTTTAACTAAATACTATCATATTTGATTAATAAATATAGAAAATTGATTAGAAGATTTATAATTATATTTCAACTCCTTTTAAATCATTGATGTTTACTCCTATTTTTGATATAAATAATTTGTATTTAAAAATAATACAAATTTTTTATTGAAAATAGAAGAATATTATTCTTAAATATTTGGTAGTTTTAAGAACTTTATTCACTAAAATAAAGTTCTTTTGATTTTAGTATACAATTAAATTATACGTTTGAAGAAAGGTTGGTTGATAATGCAATTTTTTAAAAAGAAGCATATAGAACAAAAAACAACAACCATGTTTAAACAATTTTCGCAACTATCGAAAGAAGAAGTTATCCAACAATTAGATGGTAGTATGTACGGATTAAAAAAGGAAGAAGTAGAAGACAGACTTAAAAAATATGGTAAAAATGTTTTTTCTCATAAACGATTTGTTTGATACAAAAAATTAATGCACAATATTTTTAATCCTTTTATTATTGTTTTAATGATAATAGTTATCTATAATTTTATTAGTTACAGTATTATTGATACTAATACTGATAAAAATGTTGATTTGTACAGTGCTATTATTGTTTTAGTAATGATTATTTTGAGTGTTTTTATATCTTACTTTCAAGATTATCGTTCCTATAAATCTTCAGAAAAATTACGACAATTAATTGAAACAACAGCCAGTGTTTTTCGATTTAGTAATAAAAATAAAAAAATTGATTTTAATGCTTTAAATAGTGTTGCCAATTTTACAAAAGAAGTATTAATTGAAAATTTAGTACCAGGTGATATTATTTTCTTATCTTCTGGTGATATGATTCCTGCTGATGTTCGAATTTTAGTTTCAACCGATCTATTTATTAATCAATCAGCACTAACTGGTGAAACATTTCCTGTTGAAAAACATGCTATTAATACTAAAGATGATAATAAAAAAAGTAGTATCCTAGAATTAGAAAACATATGTTTTATGGGTACTAGTATTGTTTCGGGCGGTGCTATTGCTATTGTTATTGCATCAGGTGTTAATACTTATTTTGGATCAATTGCTAGTGCAGTAACTAGTAAACGTCCTGTTACTAGTTTTAGTAAAGGTATTAAAAAAGTTACCTACATTCTTATTGGTTTTATGTGTGTAATGGTACCATTAATATTTATTGTTAATGTAATTACTAAAAATAATATTTTAACAGCGTTAATATTTTCAATATCAGTTGCTGTTGGTATTACCCCCGAAATGCTGCCAATGATTGTTAGCGCTAACTTAGCAAAAGGTGCAATTAGATTATCACATAAAAAAGTAATTGTTAAAAATTTAACTAGTATTCAAAGTTTTGGTGCAATGGATGTTTTATGCACTGATAAAACCGGTACTTTAACTGAGGATAGAATTGAGTTAGTTAAACACTTAGATCCAGAAGGTGTTGAATCAAACAAAGTTTTAGAAATGGCATATTTAAATAGTTCTTTACAAACTGGATTAAAAAATAATATTGATAAAACAATTGTCCAACACATTAAAGCTCATCATAATAAAATAGTTGAAATGCCCTATCGTAAAATTGATGAAATACCTTTTGATTTTATAAGAAGACGAATGTCAATAGTAGTTTCAAAAGATAAAATTAATAATACTTTAATTTGCAAAGGAGCAGTAGAAGAAATATTAAAAATTTGTACTAAAGTTGAAATTGGGGGGAAAGTAATTACCTTAACTGATAAAATTAAAGAAAATGTTTTAAAATTAAGTACGGAATTAAATAATGATGGTTTACGAGTAATTGCAATTGGCTATCAAGATTTTGCTAGTGACAAAACAGTTTTTAAAATAGAAGATGAATCTAATTTAGTTTTATTAGGATATATAGGTTTTTTAGATGTACCTAAACCTAGTGCTATTAAAGCAATAACAACTCTTAATCAACACGGAATTGATGTTAAAATTTTGACTGGTGATAATGAAATTGTTACTAAAGCAATTTGTAAAAAGGTGGGATTAGAGCCAGGAATTCCTTTATTAGGTAGTGACATTGAAGATATGGATGATCAACATTTACAAGCATTAGTAAATAAAACTACTATTTTTGCGAAAATGGATCCATTACAAAAATCAAGAATTATTGACATTTTAAAGTTAAATGGTCACACTGTTGGCTTTTTAGGTGATGGTATTAATGATGCTGTTGCTTTGCATCACGCTGATGTTGGAATATCTGTTAATAGTGCTACTGATATTGCCAAAGAAGCATCTGATATTATTTTATTAGAAAAAGATTTAGATGTTTTAGAGCAAGGAGTGATCAGCGGTAGAAATACTTTTGGTAATATTTTAAAATATATTAAAATTACTATTTCTTCTAATTTTGGTAATTCATTAAGTATTTTAATTGCTTCAATTTGGTTACCTTTTTTACCAATGATGGCAATTCAAATTTTACTACAAAATTTATTATATGATATTTCTCAATTAGCAATTCCTTGAGATAGGGTTGATGAAGACTTTATTAAAAAACCACAAAAATGAAATGCAAAAAGCATTTTACCTTTTGCATTCTGGAATGGACCGCTAAGTTCAATATTTGATATAACCACCTTTTTATTTTTAGGATATGGTTTACATATCTTTGCCAATTTTGCTAATGTAGATCCTAATAGTGCTGCTGGCATATATCAACAATCATTATTTCATACTGGATGATTTATTTTAGGAGTTACTTCACAAACATTAATTGTACAATTATTACGAACTTCTAAGGTACCTTTTATTCAAAGTATGCCATCTCATCAGCTATTTTTAACAACAATTATAATTACTATTATTGGCATTAGTATTCCATATACACAATTAGGAGCTACTATTGGTTTAACACCAATTCCTTTAATTTTTTATGCTTATTTAGCGGGTGTTGTTATTGTTTATTTCATTGCTAGTCAATTATTAAAAATGATATATATAAAGGTTAATAAACGCTGATTGTAAACTAAATTTTAATTTTAAGAAAAATGTATTGGTTTTTTTAAAGTTATGATACAAATAAATGTAAAACTAAAGAAAGTTTTTGTATTCCTGTTACTTTTAATAAAGTAACAGGAATTTTATATTATAGATAGGAACAAATAAAAGTATGCTAACATTAAATTACCTTATTGATCAATTTCAAAAGAAAAGAATTCAATTTTCTATTATTGAAGATTTTATGAATAATCCAAACATTAGTGATGAGGAAGTTATTAGTTTAGATAATAACAATAGAAATGCCCTTCATAATAGTTTTTTATTAGATTTAGATGAAGGAGCAGAAATAGAAGATGAATATAACTATGATCCACATGAGGAAGGTTGAGAAACTTCAAGTGAATTAATAGAATTTACAACTAATAAAATAAAACTTATTAATTGATTAATAAATTTTAAAAAAAATGATAAAAATTTTTTAAATCAACAAGATATTGAAGGAAATTCACCCTTACATTTAGCAATTATGAAACAATATATTGTAGACTGAAAATGTGAACTTGTCAAGAAAAGTGGACAATAAAAGTAACCTTTTATTAAATTTTATAAAATAGCGTTTGTAAGTGTTAAATTTATAGGTATGAAATAATTATTTGTTGGTTTTTGGAATGAGCTTCAATCGATATTCGATTGGACCATTCCTTTTAATTTATTTGGTCGATAATTATTATAAAAGTAAATATATTTAGGTAAGTTGTCTTGTATTCATTCAATAGTTCTATTTTTTCTTGGAATTTGATATAGAAATTCTGTTTTCATTGTTCCAAATCAAGTTTCAGTAGCACCATTATCACAGGATTACCTCTTCTAGACATTAAATTTTATTTTAATTCATCACATAAAATTTTATAAAGTATTTGTATAGTGAAATCCTTGATCTGATTGTAAAATTCATAGTAGGTTTTGAGCATTAACTCAAAGCTGGATAATGTTTTGGACAACAAATGTCATGTCTAAACTTGCACTTATTTATAATCTAATATTTCATTATTATGAAAATCTTTAACAATTGATAAATAATATGTTTTACCATTAGTTAATAAATAAGTTATATCAAACCTAATTTTTGATTTAAATTAGTAGTTGAAAAATCACGTTTTAATAAATTATCATATCTTAAACTTCCTGATTTAGTTCTATAATCAAATTTTTATACGAACCTTAGTTTAAACTCATATTTTCATATATCTATATACAATATGAAATTTTAATTTTAAATTATAAATTTTGTTAATTCATAAAGTTATCATTTATAACCATAAATTTCTTGAAATTCATAAAAATATTTTTAATTATATTAGCACAAAAATGTATCTCATTTATTAAATTCATTCATTCCATTCTTAATTCACTTATAATATCCTGATTTTGAAACATTTAATAATCAACATAAATAACTAATCTGATATTTTTTTCAATGAGAAAATCACAAAATATTTCTTCTTTTTTTCGATTTTCTAAATACTTTATATCGTTCATTGCCTCAATATATTCAATTAATTCTTGTTTGTCATTTCGGTATTAAATTTAAAGATTTAGGTCGACCTAGTTCTTTTGGTTTTTTTAGCACGAATTCCATTGCCATATTCCAAACCTTTTCACCTAATAATTTATATGTTAATTCATTCTTTTATTGATGATCGACCAATACCATACTCTAATGCGGTTTATCAATTGTTTTAATTTTACTTATTTTTATTATTTTAACTTTCTTCTTTTGATAGTCATTTTAGCCATAAAAAAATGAACACCTTCCTTAAGTATTTTTAACACAAGGTTACAATTCTGTGTCTACTTTATTCTAGATGTTCAAAACTTGGAGGAGAGTTTAAAAATATAGGAAAGCAACTAATTAATAATTCACAAGTTAATCCCAATTTAGTAAATTTGCAAAATGAAACTCCATTTTGCAAATTATTAATACAAGAAATTAATAAAGCTGATACATACCCGACAAATGAAGAAATTCGTGAATTAGTTAATGATTTTCAAAATAATTCTCATTTTAATATTAATAGTGTTAATAATAAAAAACAAAATCTTTTACATATTATTGCTAAAGAAGGTAATAAAACTGATTTTAGAATTAATTTTGCTATCACTAAAAAAACTAATTTTTATCAAATAGATGATAATGGTAATATACCTTATGAAATAGCAATCCTAAACAACAATTTTGATATGTTAGAAATAATAGAAAATTGCAAATATTTTGATATTAATACACCTATTGATAAGTTTAATAACACTATATTACATAGAGCAATTAGAAATAATAATAAAAAAATTATAAGAACACTACTATTAAAAAATGAAAATGGTGATTTAGAAATTAATTTTGATATTAAAAATAAAAATAATGAAAAACCTTTTAAATTTGAAGATATGATACTTGATTGATTACATCAATTACCAAGAAATCAAAATCAAATTGAAATGATGATTATTGATTTTTTAATAACAAATGAATGTAATTATAATAATTATATAACTAGAGAAGGATTAACTTGATGAACTTTAGCTATTAAATATAACTTAAAAGAAGTTACTAATTATTTGGTTAATAATGTATTAACTGATATTAACAAAATAGATAGTAATCCTTTTAAAAATAAAAATTATCTTTTTGATAATGAGATAAAAGAAGAAGTAGATAGTATGTTAGATGATTTATCATATGTTGATTCAAAAATTATAACATCTATTAAAAAACTTCCAAATTGTCCTAATTTTAATGAATTACAAAAAGATGTTTTAGAACAACGAGTAACTGCTATCCATAATTTCAAAAAATATCAAACTGATCAAAATTTATCTGATAATGAAAAAGCAATTTTTAAGATATACCTAGATGCAATATTAGATGAAGATGATACAAATTGATCAGAAGAAAAGAAAACAGATTTTAATAAAGTAAAAGAATGATTAACAAAAGAAGAAGTTAACAAAGAAAAGCGTAAATTAGAAAATACAGAAAAAAATGATAGCAAAAAAAGAAAAAAGTTATCAATTGCATAACTACTACTAAAACTTTTCTTAAAAATTAATATTTTAATAAAAATAACTGCAAAATAATAGCAAATAGTTTCCGTATTATTTATAAAAATAGATAAAAATTATGTCAATATCG
>NZ_JALMUW010000006.1:0-26551 GCF_023846195.1 Spiroplasma endosymbiont of Lariophagus distinguendus | reverse complement strand
TGCTTTCTTTATCTTGTAGATGTATATCCTCACTATTTGCAGTTGATAATTTTATTATTTCAAAATTATTATCTTTTATTGCAGAATGTAAAAGTGTACAATAACTTTTATTTTTAATAATAACATCCATATTTGCATATTCTTCAGCTTCTTTTTTTAAATTTTTAACTATTTTAGATGATGAATTTACAATTATCCATGATTTATCAATTGAAATAAGTTTTTTATCAACATAATTATTTAAATTTTTAATCATATAATTATATGCTTCATATGATTGTGAAAGTTTTTTATCATTAAAAACATTAACTATAAATTCAAATATATCATAAGCAATTTGTTCTTTTGCTTCATTTTCAATGATTTCTTTTAACTCTTTTTTTGTTTTTATTTTAAAAGAAAATTTTTTTCAATTAGCTAAACATAAAATATCATTTGATTTAGTTAATTCTTTATAACTTACAAATTTTGAACTGATTTCTTTTTCTGCATCTGTTCCATCACCAGTACCTTTGTATGTTCTTGTTAAATCCAAATTCATATCTGTTAAATCCAAAACAAAAAAATATCATAATTTAGTACTTGACTTATTTGCATAATTTTTTCCTAAATAATAAATTTTTACTTTTTTATTTTTAACATCAATACCAGTCTCTTCTAACATTTCATTAATTACTGTTTGATAAGGATCAAGGTTTTCAAGTCCACCCGTGATAGTACTGTACTCACTAATCTGCTTGTTTTTAAATAAGGGGTTATATTCTTTAGTTAATAAAAAATGATATTTATTATCTTTTAAAACATAAGGTAATATTGCAACTCCTTGATTATTGCATCAAGGTTCTTCAACTCCATACATAAAATCTACTTTAATAGGTTTAATAAAATCTTCATTCATAATAACTTTCTCCTTATTTTTTATTTTTAATATTTTTATCTGTTTTAATATTACTATTTTTTAAAAGTAAAAATAAAAAATTTCTATTTTAAAAATTAGGAAAGTGGTTATTTGAAATTTGTTTTTATTTGACAGTTTAACTTTCCAAAATAATTTAATTTTTTAATAAATATTTTTGGGAAATTTTCACTCGATATTGACAATTCTAACTTTTTTTATAATTTACCAATTTCTAAACTTCCCAGTGTACTAATAGCACGTACATAAATTAACATTGATTTTCATAATTCGTCAACTTTAATACATTCATTATATTGATGTTCAGTTGAGTTAGTATGATCAAATATCGCACCAAATGCTACACAATTTGGCATTGCTCTAGCATAAGTTCCACCACCAATTGCAATTGGTTTTGCTTTTTTATCACCAGTAACTTCTTGATAAATTTCCATTAATTTAATAACAATTGTTGATTCTTGTGGCATATATAATGGTTTATCATAATGTTGTTGTTTTATTGTTAAATTATAAGGTTTTAATATTTTTATTAATCTATTTAAAATTTCTTGTAAATCAGTTTTAACTGGAATACGGATATTACATCCTAATTTTGAACTTTTGCTATTAATTTCAACAATGCCAACATTAATAGTAAAACTTCCAGATTCATCATCTAAATCACCAAAATATTTTGTTAAAGCAGTATCTTCTTGTAAAATATCACCAACAAATTTAATTAGATTATGTTCAACTTTAAGTTCATTTAAAATTAATAAACTTCTTAATCCTGCATTAATTCCTTCATCTGGTCGTGACCCATGTGCTGGTTTACCATGAATGGTAATTTGTTGATTATTATTTTCAATTCGATATTTCTTATTTTTCCCAATTTTAACAAATGATTCAATATCAACACCATTAATATTACTAGTAGAACAAGTGACATTGTAAGCATCACCTGCATTAATAACAATGGATTTATGACCTGTACCAATAATATCTAAGTTAATAATTCCTTTTTCAGCATATACTAGCGGAAACATACCATCAGGAGTAAAACCAAAAGTTGGAGTACCTTCTTGCTTCATATATGTGTTAATTGAATCTCATGTTGTTTCTTCAGTTAAACCAAAGATAACTCTAATTCGACGATTTGGTTGATAGCCATGATCTTTTAAATATTTTAAACAGTATAGAATAATAATTGTTGGACCTTTATCATCTAATACACCTCGTCCATATAAAATATCATTAATAATTTCTGGCGAAAAAGGTGGAATTTTTCATTCTTCTAAATTACCTGGTGGTACAACATCAAGATGACCTAACATGGCAAATATTTCTTTACCATCACCATATTCTAAATATCCATACTTATTGTTTTTATCACGATAAGTTTTAAAACCTAATTCTTGTCCTAAATTAATAGCATAATCTAATACTTCCTTAACACCAGGCCCATAAGGTGCTGCTGTTGTGGGTGGTTGAGCATATGATTGAATTTTAACAATTTCTTTTATTTTTGTTAATGCTTGCGGAAAATATTTTTCTTTTAGCAATTTTTCATTGAATTCCATATTTATTCACTCCTTGATATATAAATTTAAATAGTAGTATTAGTTATAATATCAACTATTAAATCATTTAACAATAATCAGGAACTATTTGTGCAAGATAAATGATTATTTTTTATTTTTATTTGTTTATTTTTGATTAATTTACTAATCAGTGGCTGCTCTAGAATATTATCATTTTTGTTAAATTTTATTCCCTTTTTTAGTAATAAACCTTGTATTAATTTTTGGATTAAAATTTCATTTGTTGATAAAATACTATTTTTTTGATTGTTATTATTAATGTTATTGCTATTAGTAATTATTATTGCTTTATCTTCTGTTTTAATATATGAAACAGCATTTGGACCAATTCCATAATAGTTTTCTAATAAACAATATGCAATAATATATTTTGATTGATTATTAGTATTTTTACTATAACTATAGTATTCATAGTTATCATATTTGTGCTTTTTTAAGAAATTATTAATGTATCTTTTAATAGTAAGATTTTGTTTGTGATTATAACTATCATAGCTAATATGAGGTGTTTTTAATTGCATACATATTTGTAAATCATTATTAACATCAATTACTGTTTGATGAGGAAGATTATATTTTAAATCAATTGAGAAATTATTAATTTTTAAGTTAATAGCATCATTAATAATTTTTATACTTTGTTGACAATTAAATTTGTTATTTAATTGATTTTGAAAACTAATTATTTTTCAAATTAAACGATTAATTTGAAATTTGGAAAATAATTGTAGAGTTGTGAAATTGGTATTATTAATAGTACATTCAAAGTTGTATTCTTTGATAGTGGTTGTTAATGGTTTAAGTATTATTAATAGTTGTTCTAAAAAATTAATTGGTAAAACTGACTTATTTTTGTTAGCAAGATAAATTGTTTTTAACTTTAATTGGTATTTATTTATTATTTTTGTTAATTCTTTTTTAATGCTTTCTATAAAATAAGAATAGTTAGTATTTACTTCATGTTTAAAATTAGGTATTTCTATATATAAATGTTCAATGGTAGTTTGTGTATTCATAAATAAATGATACTATATTTATTTTAAATTACTATTATATTTATGTTCGTGCTTTTCAATGTTGTTCTTTTGCAATATTTTTATTTCCTTTTGAAGAAATTTTAGTTTTTCAAGAAGGGTAATTTTCACCTTTACTTTTTGCATTAACAATATTCATTGGATCTAGATTATATAATTCAGTTGTTCCTTGTTGACTAGTAGGACGATGTAGAACAATAGTTCAAGAGTAAGTTTCTAAGTTATCTGCTGCGCTATAATCAGTGGTAAATGAATCACGAAACATTCAAGCACCACCATAATCTTTACGATATAATTTATCACTAACACCATCAATTATTTCCGCTTTTTCTCAAACAGCTTCAATTTGTTCTAATGTTCAATGGTGAGTAGTAACTTTTTGCACTTTGATTGTTTCTTTTTTTGTGTTTGTGTTTGTTTTCTCTATTATTGGTTGTGTTTCTTCAACAGTTATTGTTGTTGCTTGTTCATTAAAATTAGATATTTCAGATTCAGAATAACTACTGTCTTTAACATCAAAACCACCTTGATTTTTTGGTTGGTAATTAGTTTCGCTATTAATATTACTTTCTGTTGTTGGTGATTTTGAATATATTGTTGTATCTTCTACACTTGTTTTTTCAATTGTTGGTTCTGAATATATTGTTGCATTTTCGATATTATCATTTATTTCTTCTTCATTTGTAATAGATTCGGATTTAAGATTAGTAAGAGTACCTGGTGTTGGTGAAACAGTTTCGGCATGATAAGCACCTTGCGTTGGTGTTTGTGATAGTTCATGATTAGTATAATGGACAGTTGCTGTTGAAGGGTTAGTGATTATTTTTTCTTGTGTTAGATCTTGCTTAAGAACAGTATTGTTAGTTTCTTGGTTTGCTACTTGTTGTTCTTCATTATTTTGAGGTACTGGTATTGGTACGACGTTAGGAAGCGTTATCGTATCATCAACTTCTTGTTTTGCTATTACTGTTTCTTGTTTTGCTTTTGGTTTAGCAATAGGCATTAATAGTGTATTTGATTTGTATTTAGAGGTAATATTAATAATTAATCAGAGACTGTGGATTAATAAAAGTATTGCAAATAGTTCAGCCAACATTCATGGTAAAAAAGCTATTAGAAAGTTACCAGTTGTATTTATTATTTCGCCGTCTTTTTTATTAGCTAAGAAAGTAAAAGTTTTAAATCTAAAAATAAAAAATACAATAAGAAAGATAACAAATATTGCTGAAAAAATAAAACTTATTAAACAAAAAAGTGCTGATACACTATTTTTAGTTTTTAAAAAAATAAAAGGTACGACTACTAATGCTAAAGATAAACCAGAGACTATGAAAACAATAATACTTATTATATTGAAACTAATTTGTAAATTAGAATTAGGTTGTTGTGGATTATTGAATCATTTAATATAGTTATCAATTGCATCTCGACCAATAGTTGCTCATAAAGCCCAACCTATCATTAAACTCGTAGTAATTAGAAGGCCATTAATAAGAATTGTTAATTTGCTATATAGACCAATACGATAAATTTTTGGTTCTTTCACTGAACTAGAATTTATTTCCTCTATCATAAAAATACCCCAATCTATTTTTAATATAGTTACTCTTTTTATAATTATATCAAATTAAAAATTAAGATAGTGTCGTGTAATTAATTGGACTGGAAAAATGAATAATATTAATATATTATTCTATTAATATTGGTTTTTTAAATAAAATGAAAGTCTTTTTATTAAGATGATAATATTTACTTACATTTTATAGTGTTAATAAAATTAGTAATAAGCATATTTATTGATAGACTAAAAAAATAAACTATAATTTTAATTACTAATTTAATAAAGTTAATTCCTAATATAGAAATTTATCTATATTAGGAATTTTTATTAAATTAAAGTTTTAGAGAAAAGGAAGATAAAAAGATATGTTAAATAAAACAGTAAAATAAATAAAAATAATAATTTTCGAATAACTATGTTATTTAAATAATGAATTTATTAATAGTTAAAATATTAGAACCTGTTTAGAATCTTTTTAATAAAACTGAAATAAAGGCAAGAACAACCATTTGTAAACTAGTATTTACTTTTCTTTCACAATTTTTTCATAATCTTCTGTATTTTTCTAATCAAGCAAAGCTTCGTTCTACAATTCATCTTTTTGGTAATACTACAAAAGTATGTAATTCATTACGTTTTATAACTTCAACATTTGCATTTATGATTGTTTTGATTTCAGAAGCAAATTTTTCACCAGTATAACCAGCATCTACTATTATTTTTTGAACTGCAGAAAGATTTTCTTTTTCATTTTCAATCATTATTATAGCACTAAACTTCTTGGTTTTGTTTTCTTTTTGCTATTTTCTAAAATTGATTTTATGTTCTCAAATTGTTCTTTGGTGACATGACTTGGATAATTTTTATACATATATACCTCTTATTTTAAAATATATAATCATTTTACATTATTTTTGAAAAGATTCTAAACAGGTTCTTAGGTATTAATGGAGAACTTGGTCATATAATAAAATTAAATAAGATTATTAATTTGAATGGAGAAAATTTATGAATAAAGAAAAAAGTCAAACAAAGATTAGTCATTTAGATAGATTAAAGTTAAAAACATCATCTAATAAAAAAGCGGCTGCGTTAAAAATACTTTGAGTAGTAGCAACACAAGTATTTCGTAAAGAATTAACAACAGAAATAACTATTTCAAAGCAATTATTAGGATTAGAAAAAGAATGGTTACAATCAGTAGTATTGAACTGTATTAATAAAGATCCTAAACAGGTTCTTAGTAAATACTTTATCTTTTATTCTATTTCATATTTTATAAAATAAAGTTTTTTCTAATTGACTATTACCGAAATTTGTTAAACATTTCTTTAGAAATGAAACAAAGAGTGAAACAGTAGTATTGCCAAGTACTTCTCATTTAATTAAAGTAGTAAATGCCTTTTTAAAATCTATATCCTCATTACTATTTACTTGAGTGCTAATAATGTTTAAACTAGCAATTATAATAATAGCTGATGATATTCATAGTGACCCCGAAACTAAATGTTTAATTTCTTGGTAAAATCCATTAGTTCAATTTTTAATAGTTTGTCTTCATGTGCTAGTATTATTTGATAATGGTAATAAAGGTGTGGTTTCAGTTATTAATGATAATGGCATTAGTATTCTCCTTAATTACTTAAAATATTTGTTTTTCTTTTTAATCTTTATAATAAATTCAAATAAAATCAATAATATTTTATTAGAAATATTACTTTTCTAATAAAATATTTTATACAATATTTACTTTTAATGTTACTTATAAGATTACTATTATCAATATTATAAGTTTTTGTATAAATTAAATAATTAATTATTACTTATTTATATAAGAATAAAAAATAAAATTTATTGAATATAATGTTAATTTTCAATAATTTCATTAATTTTTTTGACTTTAACTATTTTATTGTATATGATTCATTTAACTTTAAATCATTATTTGTCCTGCTAATTAAGATGGTCACACAAAACATGTGTGTATAAATATTTAGGAGGAAAATAATATATGATCAAAAATATGAGGAAATTATTATCATTAATGTCTATTTTAGGATTTTCAACAGTAACAGTAACAAATGTAGTTGCTTGTACTTCTGCTGATACTTCTATAAAACATGAAACAAAAAAGAATGGACTTACTTGATATCCACCAGATAATATGGAAAATATTATTAAAGATATTAATAATACAATTATTCCAAAAAATGGATGAGTAGCAGATGGTAATTATGAAATACCAATTTCCATGAAGGATTTGATTCAAAAAGAATATGATAAATATTTTACTGGCAAAGAAGGTACTTTAAAACCAATAAAGACTGTTGCTAAAGATGAAAATATAGTAGATTCTTTTCAAGACATTTATACTAATAGTTCTAATACCGAACAAATTTATCAAACTCAATCACAATCTAAAACTATTACTAATACTAATACTTTTTCTTGAAAAACATTAGAAAAAATTGGAGTTAAAGTTAAAGCTGAATTTAAAATTCCTTGAGTTGGTAAAAGTGATGTTGAAACTAGTGCTGAATTTGGTTCAGAGCAACAAGGAACTAAAACTACTACTGATAGTGAAACATTAACTAATCCAAGTCAATCATTTAAATTAAAATCACATTCAATAGGAACAGTTTTATATACTATTAAGCAAGGAACATATCATAATGAAGGAAAAATTAGTTATCCAGTAAATTTAACTGATACTATTAGTTCTTCATATTATTGATCACAAACCGGTCAATGAAGTAAAAGTGAATATACTATTAAAGATTTGATTAAACTTTTAGTTGATAATGGCTATAAAGAACAACTTAAAATTGGTTCTAACACTTATTCAATTATTTCAACAGATAATCCTGATAACCCAAAAACTGTTTTTTTAAATTTACCTATTTCTTGAGATTCACAGGGTGGAAAATTAAATGTAACATTTGATGAAAAATCTTTATAGTTTAATATGAATATAATCTTAGTTAATCATTAACTTTTTTTAATAAAATTGAAGTTTAAACTTCAATTTTTTTTTTTTTGTATTAATAAATAATTAATATTTTTATTTTGTTTAATGAATTTTTCTTCATATTCAGTTTTAATAAATGCTTCATCATTTTTTATTATATTATTATCTTGATGTAGATTAATTGTATATTCTAATAATGAACTTGTCAAGAAAAGTGGACAATAAAAGTAACCTTTTATTAAATTTTATAAAATAGCGTTTGTAAGTGTTAAATTTATAGGTATGAAGTAATTATTTGTTGGTTTGGAATGAGCTAATCGATATTCGATTGGACTCATTCCTTTTAATTTTATTTGAGGTCGATAATTATTATAAAAGTAAATATATTTAGGTAAGTTGTCTTGTATTCATTCAATAGTTCTATTTTTCTTGGAATTTGATATAGAAATTCTGTTTTCATTGTTCCAAATCAAGTTTCAGTAGCACCATTATCACAGGAATTACCTCTTCTAGACATTGAAATTTTTATTTTAATTCATCACATAAAATTTTATAAGAAGGATTTGTATAGTGAAATCCTTGATCTGATTGTAAAATTCATGAAGTAGGTTTTGAGCATTAACTCAAAGCTGGATAATGTTTTGGACAACAAATGTCATGTCTAAACTTGCACTTATTTTATAATCTAATATTTCATTATTATGAAAATCTTTAACAATTGATAAATAATATGTTTTACCATTAGTTAATAAATAAGTTATATCAGTACCTAATTTTGATTTAAATTAGTAGTTGAAAAATCACGTTTTAATAAATTATCATATCTTAAACTTCCTGATTTAGTTCTATAATCAAATTTTTTATGCGAACCTTAGCTTTTAAACTCATATTTTTCATATATCTATATACAATATGAAATTTTAATTTTAAATTATAAATTTTGTTAATTCATAAAGTTATCATTTTATAACCATAAATTTCTTGAAATTCATAAAAAATATTTTTAATTATATTAGCTAAAAATGTATCTCATTTATTAAATTCATTCATTCCATTCTTAATTCACTTATAATATCCTGATTTTGAAACATTTAATAATCAACATAAATAACTAATCTGATATTTTTTTTCAATGAGAAAATCACAAAATATTTCTTCTTTTTTGTCGATTTTTCTAAATACTTTTTTATATCGTTCATTGCCTCAATATATTCAATTAATTCTTGTTTTGTCATTTCATTAAAATTTAAAGATTTGGGTCGACCTGTTCTTTTGGTTTTTTTAGCACGAATTCCATTGCCATATTCTAAACCTTTTTCACCTAATAATTTATATGCTTTAATTCATTCTTTTATTGATGATCGACCAATACCATACTCTAATGCGGTTTTATCAATTGTTTTAATTTTACTTATTTTTATTATTTTTAACTTTTCTTCTTTTGATAGTCATTTAGCCATAAAAAAATGAACACCTTCCTTAAAGTATTTTTAACACAAAGGTTACAATTCTGTGTCTACTTTATTCTAGATGTTCATAAATTTCATTTATTTTTTTGAAATTCCAAAAGTGAATAATTAAATAAGTTATTATTATCTGTTTTAAAGTAAAGTTGTCCATTTTTTATTAAAATTTTTTTGTATATTTCTAAAAATTTTTGGTATGTTAATCTTCTTTTAAAATGTCTTTTTTTAGGTCATGGATCAGAAAAATTTAAATAAATTTTATTAATTTCATTATTGGCAAAAAGTTTTTTTAAATTTATGGCATCTTCTATAATTATTTTTAAATTACATAATTTATTTTCAATTCATTTTTTTAATAGTATAGTTACAATAGAAATGTTTTTTTCAATAGCAATATAATTTTGATTTGAATTTTGTTTAGCAAGATTTATAATGAAATTTCCTTTGCCACTTCCAATTTCAATATTGATTGGATTTTTATTTTGAAATATTTTTTTCTTTCATTTCCCTTTGTAATTATAGGGATCATTAATACATAAATTATTATGTGTTAAAATAAATTCTTTTGCTCATGGTTTATTTCTTACTCTCATTGTAATTCCTTTTCTAATTTAATCAACATAGTTGTTATAAAAGTGTAACTTACTAATTTTAGAATTATATCAAAATTGAAGTTTAAATATCTTTTGCTAAAAGAATTTCATTATTATATTTATATCATGTAATATTTTTATTTAAATAAATTTTGTGAAATATTATAATTATATAATTATATATTACCTTTTACTTTTTTAAAGTAAGAAAATAATAAAAAAATAACGGTATTTTATTATTTTTTTAATAAAAATCTTTATTTTTTACAACTAAATTAATAGTTAAAAGATTATGAACAAAAAACCCATTATTTTTTTTGTTTTTTTTGTATTTTGCTATTCCCTTTTACCATTACACTATGTTATACTTACAAGGCGTGATTGTTATGTATAAATGCTGATACACTGATATCAGTTGTCATTATATCACATGTTTTGTTCTTTATTTTATTAAAAATCGTTCTAAGGAGGATATAGCCAATGGCAATCATAGGAGACAAAGTAAAAATTCGTTTAGAAAGTTATGATCACTCAGCTATTGACCAAATAGCACAGAAAATTAAAGATGTGTTAAAAAAAGAAGGTGCTGAAGTGGTAGGTCCAATTCCATTACCAACTCATAAAGAAATTTTCACTATTCTTCGTTCACCGCATAAACATAAAGATTCACGTGAACAATTTGAAAAGAGAACTCACAAAAGAATTATTGGTGCTCAATTATCACCAAAATCTTTAAATGCTCTAAGTGGACTTACTATCCCTAATAGTGTTAGTATCTCTTTGATAATCGAATCTAAAGATGAAAAAAAATCAACTTTAAATCAAGTATCAAAAAAGATTAATAAAAAAAATTATTAAAATCGATAAATATTAATTATTTACAACATATTCCAAGGAGGAAATTATGAAAGGAATCTTAGGTAAGAAACTAGGAATGTCACAAGTTTTCTTAAACAACGGACAACTAGTTCCAGTAACAATTATCGAAGTACAACCAAATGTAGTAAGTCAAGTTAAAACAAATGTAAAAGACAAATATAGTAGTTTACAACTTGCAACGTTCGATCTTCGCGTTACTTTATCAAACAAACCAACAATCGGACACTTTAAAAAAGCCGACAGTCAACCTAAGCGCTTCGTGAAAGAAATTCGTAACATGAACGGATTTAATCATAAAGATCTTATTAATGTTGCTGACGTATTCACAGCAGGTGAATTCGTTGATGTCCAAGGAACTTCTAAAGGTAAAGGATTTACAGGACGTATTAAACGTCATAATCAATCACGTGGTCCAATGGGTCATGGATCAGGTTTACATCGTCAAATGGGTTCAACAGGTTCTATTAATGCTAACCGTGTGTTTAAATCACAACCAATGCCAGGGCAAATGGGAAATGTTAAACGTAGTGTTGCTAACTTAGAAGTTATTAAAGTAGATAAAGAAAATAATTATCTTTTAGTAAAAGGTTCAGTTCCAGGACCAAAACAAGGCTTTCTTGTTATTAAACAAGCAATTAAAAAACCAATTCTCAAAACCCCAGTATCATTAGTTGTTAGAAATCAAAATACTACAACCGAAGTTACTGATGGTCAATAAAGTTAATTATGGAGGATAGCAAAATGAAAATTAATGTTGTTAACAACGCTGGAACAAAAGTTAGCGAATTAACTTTAAACGAAAAAATTTGAGGAATTGAACCGCACAAGCAAGCGCAGTTTGATAGTTTATTAAGTTATAATGCTACAAAACGTCAAGGAACACACGCTGTTAAAAGTCGTGCTGAAGTTGCTGGCGGTGGTAGAAAACCATGAAAACAAAAAGGAACAGGGAATGCGCGTCAAGGCTCAATTCGTTCACCACAATGAAAAGGTGGGGGGATTGTTTTTGGACCAAATACTGATCGTAATTATTTAATTGGATTACCAAAAAAAGTAAGAAGATTGGCAATAAAATCAGCATTGGCTGCCAAATTCCAAAATAAAAACATAGTTGTAATTGATGAATTAAACTTTGAAAAACCTTCAACTAAAATTATGTTAGAAACTTTAAAAGTTTTAGAATTAGCAAACAATAAAACACTAATTGTTTCAGGAATAAGCAATAAAGAAACAGTTATTAAATCAGGTCGTAATTTACCTAGAACAACAACAATCACTGCTAATAGTATTAATATTTACGATTTATTAAATGCTAAAAAAGTATTGTTTACTACTGAGGCAATTAAAATCGTTGAGGAGGCTTTAATTTAATATGCATTTAAGTGAAGTTATAGTAAAACCAGTATTAACTGAGAAAACTTATAAACAAATGGCTGAAGGTATCTATACATTTACTGTTAACCGTAAAGCTAATAAAAGTCACGTTAAAAAAGCCTTTGAACAGATTTTTGAAGTTAAAGTAGCAGACGTTAATATTATTAATAGTAAACCAAAAACTAAAACTGTTGGTAGATTTGTTGGAAAAACATCGGCAGTAAAAAAAGCTCTTATTAAATTAGCTCCTGGTGAACAATTAAGTTTGTTTAGTTCTGAAGAACAAAGCTAATGAGATTGGAAGGAGAAAAAAACAATGGCAATTAGAAAAATTAATCCCACTACTGCAGGAAGACGTAATATGACCGTTCTGGATTACAAACAGAACTTAACTATTGGTAATAGCCCTGAAAAATCTTTATTAGTAAATTTAGTTAAACAAGCTGGTAGAAATAATCAAGGTAAAATTACAGTAAGACATCAAGGTAATGGTCATAAGGTTAAATACCGTATTATTGATTTTAAACGTAACAAAGACAATGTAGTTGGAACAGTTAAAACAATTGAATACGATCCAAATCGTAATGCTAACATTTGTCTTATTTCTTATCTTGATGGTGAAAAGCGTTATATCTTAGCACCAAAAGGAATCAAAGTAGGAGATAAGTTATTAAGTGGTGAAAACAGTGATACTGTTAAAATTGATATTACTGTTGGTAACTGTTTACCATTATCACAGATTCCACAAGGAACAGTTGTTCATAATGTTGAATTAAAACCAGGTAAAGGTGGACAAATGGCACGAAGTGCTGGTGGTAGTGTTCAAATTCTTGGTCGTGATGAAACAGCTAAGTATACATTATTAAAATTAACATCAGGTGAAGTTAGAAAAGTATTAAGTAATTGTCGAGCTACAATTGGTACAGTTGGAAATGATGATCATAACTTAGTAAACATTGGTAAAGCGGGAAGAAATCGTTGAAAAGGAATTAGACCTACTGTTCGTGGTAGTGTTATGAATCCAAATGATCACCCACATGGTGGAGGAGAAGGTAAAGCTCCAATCGGAAGAAAAGCTCCAGTAACACCATGAGGTAAAAAAGCATTAGGTTTAAAAACTCGTGATAGTAAAAAAGCATCAAATAAATTAATTGTACGAAGAAGAAATGCAACAAAGTAGGAGGAAAGTAATATATGTCAAGATCTTTAAAAAAAGGACCCTTTGCTGATAGTCATTTATTAAACAAAGTGGAAACTCAAAATAAAAATAAATCAAAAAAAATTATTCAAACTTGATCTCGTCGTTCAACAATTTTCCCACAATTTGTTGGACATACATTCGGTGTACATAATGGCAAAACACATTTACCTGTATATGTAACAGAAGATATGGTTGGTCATAAATTAGGAGAATTCGCACCCACACGTAAATTTGGTGGTCACGGTTCTGACAAGAAAAAGCGTTAGGAGATAGAAATTATGGAAGCAAAAGCTCATTTAGATAAATTACGCATTAGTCCAAGAAAAGTGCGTTTAGTAGCGGATTTAGTTCGTGATAATGCTGTTGCCAAAGCTCTAGTAATTCTAGCTCATGAAAAAAAACGCGCAGCACAGCCAATTATAAAATTAATTAATTCAGCAGTTGCTAATGCTGCTAATAACTATGGAATGGAAGCCAACAAATTACGTATTAAGGAAATATTTGTAAATGAAGGTCCAACTATGAAAAGATTTATGCCCCGTGCTCATGGTAGAGCATATCAAATCTTAAAAAGAACAAGCAAAATCACTATCGTGGTTAGCGATAATTAGGAGGTAAATAAGTAATATGGGTCACAAAGTTAGTCCAAATGGATTAAGATATGGTATCAATAAAGATTGACAATCACGTTGATATGCAACTAGTAACGAAGATTTAGCAAAATGAATTTTAGAAGACCACAAAATTAGAAAAGCACTATTTGCACATTTAAAAACTTCTGGTGTTTCTAAAATTGAAATTGAAAGAACTAAATCACAAATTACCTTATTTATCCACTGTGTTCGTGTTGGTTCAGTTTTAGGGCAAGGCGGTTCAAACATTGAAGTATTAACAACACTAGTTCGTAAAACAATTAAAAATCGTAAAATAGGTATTAGAATTAATGTTGTTGAAATTAAAAATCCTGATATTGATGCGCAAACAATTGCTAATACATTAGCACAACAAATAAGCAATCGTATGTCACATCGTACAACACAAAAATTAGCAATTCGTAAAGCACTTCGTGCTGGAGCAAAGGGAATTAAAACTCGTGTTTCAGGAAGACTTGGTGAAGCGGATATGGCACGTGTTGAAGGTTATTCAGAAAGTAGTGTTCCTTTAGCAACATTACGTAGTAATATTGATTATGCTACTGCTGAAGCAAAAACAACTTTTGGTCAAATTGGTATTAAAGTTTGAGTATATAAAGGTGAAATTTTATCAGGAACTGACTCAACTCAACCTGAAATTATTTCAAAATATAATCAAAGAAATAATAACAATCGCCGAAATAATTACTCACAACAACCACGTAAGGAGGTAAAGTAAGATGGCTATACCTAAGAGATATAAACACTCTTGCGTCCACCGTTTAAGTTATGAAGGAACTGCAAAAGGTTGTAAAACAGTTGCTTTTGGAACTTACGGACTTCGTGCTGAAGAAGGTTCTTACATTACTGAAAGACAAATTGAAGCAGCCAGAGTAGCAATGACACGTTACATGAAACGTGGTGGAAAAGTTTGAATTAGAATCTTTCCACATTTACCAATTACTAGAAAACCAGCGGAAGTACGTATGGGTTCAGGAAAAGGTTCAATTGATCATTGAGTTTCAGTAGTAAAAGCAAAAACAGTTATGTTTGAAGTATCATATCCTAATGAAGCAACAGCACGTGAAGCATTGCGTCTTGCAATGCACAAGTTGCCAATCAAATGTAAAATTGTTACTAGAGAAATAAAACCAACAGAAGAAGTAAAGGTTGCTAAAAATTTAACAACAGAATTGGGTGAAGCAAATGGAAATGCAAATAATTAAAAATAAATCAACTTTAGAATTACAACAACATGAAGAAACTCTTCGTGCGCAATTGTTTGCTTTACGAATTCAAAGTTCGTTAGGTAAACTAGAAACTCCGCATATGATAAATAATCTTCGTAAGGATATTGCTCGTATTAAAACTGAATTAACTATCAGAATTAATAATGGTGAAAAAATCAAACCATTACATATTAATAAAATGGTATTACCAGAAGAAAATAAAGAAAGCAAAAAAACTAAAAAAGTTGCTAAAGTTGATGATAAAAAAGATATTAAAGTTAAAACAATAACTAAATCAGAAGTTATTAAAGAATCAGATAAAATTGCTAAAAAAGAAGTTACTGAAAAAACAACTAAAGCAAAATCATCAAACAAAGAAGTTAAAAAAGTTACTACTACTAAAGTAGAAAAACCATCTAAAAAACCTACAGTTAAGAAAACTGTGACACCAGCTAAGGAGGACAAAGAATAATGACAAATATTATTCCAAACAAACAACGTAAAACTTTTGTTGGAATTGTAAGTTCTGACAAAAATGATAAAACAATTACTGTTGTTGTTGAAACTTCAAAACGACATCCAATGTACCATAAAAGTTTTAAGTCAACTAAAAAGTATCATGCCCATGATGAAACTAACCAAGCTAAAATTGGTGACAAGGTTGAAATCATTTCAACTCGTCCACTTTCAGCTCTAAAACGCTTCCGTTTGTTAAAGATTATTGAATCTAAAACAAATAAAAAAGCTTAATTAACCAGGAGGATAAGAAAGATGTTACAAAATCTATCGTGAGCCAATGTGGCTGACAACACTGGTATTAAAGAAGTTATGGTTATTAGAGTTTTGGGTGGTAGTACTAAAAAATTTGCTAAAATTGGTGATATTGTTGTTTGTTCAGCAAAATCAGTAACACCTAATAGTGCAATGAAAAAAGGACAAGTTGTTAAAGCAGTTGTCGTACGTAGTAAATTTGGTGTAAAACGTAATGATGGTTCTTGTGTAAAATTTGATGATAATGCAGTAGTAATTATTAAAGAAGATAAAACGCCACGTGGTACTAGAGTATTTGGTGTCTTGGCTCGTGAAGTTAAAGAGCGTGGTTATAATAAAATTGCTTCTTTAGCAGAAGAAATTGTTTAGGAGGATGAAATAAATGGCAAGCAAAAAGAAACCAGTTATTAGTCTTGATACTAAATTAAAAAGAGGCGACCAAATTAAAATCATTGCAGGAAAGCATAAAGGTCATACCGGACCAATTATCCAAGTACTTCGTGAAAAAAATCGTGTTATTATTGAAGGTATTACTGCTAAGAAAAATAAAAAACCTACCCAAAATGATCAAGAAGGTGGAATTGTGGAAGTAAAAACTAGTGTTCACATTTCTAATGTAATGATCCTTGATGGTAAAAAAGATAAAAAAGTAACAAAAATTGGGTACAAAATTGATAAAGATGGCAAAAAAATTCGTATTGCACGAAGATCTGAAACAGAATTACGATAATAAAGGAGTAACAGCATAAAAATGAATCGTTTACAAGAAAAATATAATAAAACTATTATTCCCCAATTGCAAAAAGAATTAAATTTTACATCAATAATGCAAGTACCCAAAATTGAAAAAGTTGTTATTAATATTGGCGTTGGAGATGCAAGTAGTAATTCAAAAGCCATTGATAAATCAGTATCTGAATTATCAAAAATTACTGGTCAAAAACCAATTATCACTAAAGCAAAAAAATCAATTGCCGGCTTTAAATTAAGAGCAGGAATGCCAATTGGTTGTAAAGTTACATTACGTGGCGAAAAAATGTATGATTTCCTTGATAAATTTATCTCAATTTCTTTACCAAGAATTCGTGATTTTCAAGGCTTATCAGCTAAAGCATTTGATCAAAATGGTAATTACACTGTTGGTATTAAAGAACAAATTATTTTCCCTGAAATTAATTATGAAGAAGTAGATAAAGTTCGTGGTATGGAAATCTCAATTATTACCACAACATCAAATAATGCAACAGCATTATTGTTATTAAAAAAAATAGGATTACCGTTTAAAAAACAAGGAAAGCAGGTGGCATAAGATGGCAAAAACTTCATTAAAAGTAAGACAAGCCCGTAAATCAAAGTTTAGTACGCAAGCATATACACGCTGTCAAAAGTGTGGCCGTCCTCATGCGGTTATTCGTAAATTTATGTTATGCCGTATTTGTTTTCGCGGTTTAGTATACCAAGGACAAATTCCTGGTATTAGAAAAGCATCATGATAGGAGGTATATAATTATGATGACAGATCCAATAAGTAATATTTTAACAGTTATTCGTAATGCTATTAGCGCTGCGGATAGCAGTAAACATCGAGTAGTTAGTGTACCTTCTTCAAAACAACTAGTTAAGATAGCTGATATCTTGCAAAAAAATGGTTATATTGAAAAATATCGTGTTACTAAAGAAAATCCTAGCAAACCTAAATTAGAACTTTTATTAGTTCATACTGGTAAAAGTCCAATTCTTGGTTTAAAAAGAATATCTAAACCAGGATTAAGAATGTATGCAAAATGTGAAGACTTACCAAGTGTGTTAAATGGTTATGGAATTGCAATCATTTCTACATCAAAAGGTATTATGACAAATAAACAAGCAAAAAAACTTGGTCTTGGTGGCGAAGTTCTTGCTTATGTATGATAAGGAGGAAACTATATGTCACGTATTGGTAACCGTATCCTTACCATTCCAGTAAATACTTCAATAACGCTAGATGCAAGTAACTTGTTAACTGTTACAGGAGCAAAAGGTTCTTTAAAAAAACTATTACCAAATGTTATTAAAATTAACGTTGATGAAGAGAAAAAAACAATTACTACAACAAGACCTGATGATAACAAAAAAAATAAACAACTTCACGGAACAACTAATTCATTAATTAATGGAATGTTAGTTGGTGTATCAACAGGTTTCATGAAAGAATTAGAAATAAATGGTGTTGGATATCGTGCTGCTGTTCAAGCTAATATCTTAAATTTAACATTAGGATATTCTCATCCTATTAAGTTTGAAATTCCGCAAGGAATTACCATTGTTGCTCCCAAACCAACAGTATTACAAATTAGTGGTATTGATAAACAATTAATTGGAGAAGTTGCAGCCAAAATTCGTAAATTCCGTAAACCAGAACCATATAAAGGTAAAGGAATTAAATATAAAAATGAACACATTCGTCGTAAGGAAGGAAAAGCTGCTGGTAAAGGTAAATAATCTTATACTGGCACTTAAGGAGAATAGAAAATGATTAATAAACAACAAGCTCGTAAAGTTCGTCATTATCGTATTCGTAGTAAAATTATGGGTACTAGTGAAAGACCACGCTTAAATATCTTTAAATCTAATAATAGTTTTTATGCTCAAATTATTGACGATACTGCTTCAAATACAATTATTGGTGTATCAACATTAACATTTAAAGATTTAGCATCAAAAAGCAATATAGATGCTGCTACTAAACTTGGAGAAACAATTGCTAATTTAGCTATTAAGAAAAAAATTAAAAAAGTGGTTTTTGATCGTGGTGGATATTTATATCATGGTAAAGTGAAAGCATTCGCAGAAGCGGCGCGTAGTGCTGGATTAAAATTCTAAAAAAGGAGAATTAAAAGTATGAGTTTAGAAAATAAAAAAACAATTATTGATGATAAAGAAAATACTGAAGTTCAAAAATCAGTAGCAAAACCTTCTGTTAAAGCAGAAGTAAAAAATCCTGCTGGTAATGAAAATAAAATTAGACATACTAATTCATCACAACCAAGAAATAGCCACGATAAAAAAGAAAATAAAGTTCGTGAACCACGTAAAAATTTTGAACGTAAACCAAAAACTCCAAGTGAATTTATTGAAAAAGTGATTTGAATCAGAAAAATTAACAAAGTAACAACTGGGGGAAGAAGATTGCGTTTCTCTGCTGCTGTTGCTATTGGTAATGGTAAAGGAGTAGTTGGTTTTGGTATATCTAAAGCCAATGAAGTTCCTGATGCAATTAAAAAGGCAATTGAAGCTGCTCACAAAAATTTAATAACAATTACGATAACTAAAAACAATAATTCTATTGTTCATGAAGTTAAAGGTAAATATTGTGGAAGTGAAATTTTATTAAAACCAGCTAAAGAAGGAATCGGAATTAAAGCTGGTGGATCTGCTCGTGATATTTTAGAATTAGCTGGTATTCATAATATTTATTCAAAAGCATTTAGATCTAGAAATAAAATTAATTTAGCTAGAGCAACAATTGCAGGTCTTGGCAATGTTAAACCAGCAGAATATTTTATAAAAAATAAAAATCTTACTACTAAGCGTAGTAATGGTTAGAGGTGGATTATGGAAACAACATTACATAACTTAAAACCAACACCAGGTTCTCGTAAAGACATTAAACGTTTAGGTAGAGGAACTTCATCTGGAAAAGGTAAAACGGCTGGTAAAGGGACAAAAGGACAAAATGCCCGTACCGGTGGTGGAACAAGACCCGGATTTGAAGGAGGACAAACACCACTGTACCGTCGTATTTCAAAACGAGGGTTTACTAACTTTACTACAACCAATTATAGTATTATTAACTTAGAACAAATTGATTTAATTAAAGAGCATGAAATAACACCTGAACTTTTATTTCAATTAAAATTGATTAGAAGTAAAAAAGATGGTATTAAAGTTCTTGGTAAAGGTAAATTAACAACACCAAAAACAATTAAAGCTCATAAATTTTCAAAATCAGCAATTACTGCTATTGAACAAGCCGGAGGAAAAGCGCAGGTGATCTAAGTGTTCACAACAACCCGTGAATTAATAAAAAAGTATAAAGAAGTTATAATTAGAATTTTATTTACCATTTTTATTTTATTTATCTTTCGTGTTGGAGCATTTATTACAGTTCCAGGAGTAACTTTGAATGAAGATTTAAGTAGCAGTAATAGTAGTGGTATTGAATTCTTTAATTTAATTTCAATGTTAGGTGGTGGTGCTATTAGCAGATTTTCTGTTTTTGCACTTGGAGTCTCACCTTACATTACTGCATCAATTATTGTGCAGTTATTATCAACTGATGTTGTTCCTACTTTAACAAGATGGGCTAAATCAGGCGAAAAAGGTAAGAAAAAATTAGAGTTAATGAATCGAGTATTAACTGTCCCGTTTGCTATTATGCAAGGTTTTGCCACAATCTTTGGTTTACAATCTCAACATATTATTAGTGTCGATTGAAGTTCGGGATCGGGAGCAGCTGGACCAGAAGTTTTCTATTATGTATTGATTCCAGCTATTTTACTAGCAGGGACAATGTTATCATTATGAATGGCTGATCAGATTACTAATCGTGGTATTGGTAATGGAATTTCACTAATTATTTTTGTTGGAATTGCTGCTAATTTACCATTTAACTTAGCTTCAACTTTTAAGTATTGAGTAGGACCAGATACTAATAACGGTGTTATTTTTCAAGGGGCTTTAAAATTTGCTCTTTATTTTGCAGCCTTCCTACTGATTATTCTTGTTGTTGTATTCTTTAGTGAATCAGAGCGACACTTACCAATTCAACAAACTGGTAGTGGTTTAACTTTAAAGGGTGATAAAAGTTCTTATTTACCTTTAAAAGTTAACTCAGCCGGAGTAATTCCTGTTATTTTTTCTTCGGCACTAATTACTGCTCCAATGACAGTGGCACAAATTGTTGATCAAAATAGTGGTTTTGCTAATTTTGCTAGAAATTATTTATCTTTACAGTCGTGGCCGGGAATTAGTATTTTTGCTATAATGACAATTATGTTTACTTTCTTATATGCACAAGTGCAAATTAATCCCGAACAAATGGCTAAGAATTTTCAAAAATCAGGAACTTATATTCCTGGCGTTCAGCCAGGAAAGGAAACAGAAATTTATATTAAAAGAATGTTAAATCGTTTAAGTACGATTGGTTCCTTTTTCTTAACTGCTGTTGCAGTAACTCCATTTTTGATTTCTAAATTTACTAATCTACCTTCTTCATTAGCAGTTGGTGGAACTGGATTAATAATTATGGTTGGAGTAGCATTAGATACAACAAAACAAATTAAGGGACGAATTACTCAACATTCATTCTTAAATTATAAGGACAACAAAGATGTTAAAGAACACTTATGGTCTTAGGGGGTAACGATGAATTTAATTATTTTAGGTCCACCAGGATCAGGGAAAGGGACACAGTCACAGTTTCTGAAAGAACAATATAATTTAATGCATTTATCAACTGGTGATTTGTTTCGTGATGAAATCACAAAACAATCACCAGTAGGTAAAAAAGCTCAAACTTATGTTAATAAGGGTCAATATGTTCCTGATGAGATTACAAATGAGATTATTAGTAATACTTTAAAAAATATTAAACATAATTTTATTCTTGATGGTTATCCAAGAACAATCTCACAAGTAGCATCATTAGATAAAGTATTAACAAGTTTGAATGAAACGCTTTCAATGGTATTGTATCTAGATATTAATGAAGAAACAGTTATTAAACGTTTGTCTTCAAGAGTTACTTGTCCTCAATGTAAAGCAATTTATAATCTTAATTTCCTACCACCAAAGATTACTGGTATTTGTGATAATGATGGGGTAAAATTAATTAAGCGAATTGATGATAGTGATGAAAAGACAATTATCAATCGTTTAAAAACTTACAAAGTAGCAACGGCACCATTGGTAGATTCTTATCAAGAACGTGGACTGTTAAGAACAGTGGATGCCAACCAAGATAATAGTGATATTAAAGAACAAATTAAATCATATTTATCATCATTAAAAGGAAATAAAAATAATGGTTAGCATTAAAAGTCAAAGTGAAATTCAAAATATCAAAGCCGCTAGTCAAGTTGTAGCACTTATTCATAAAGAGTTAGCAAAGATAATAAAAGTTGGAATAACTGGTAAAATGCTTGATAAAGTGGCAGCACAAATTATTAAAGAAAATAATGCTGTACCTTCTTTTTTAAATTATCATGGGTTTCCTGCCACAATTTGTGTTTCAGTTAATGAACAATTAATTCATGGCATTCCTAATGATAAACCTTTTAAAATGAATGATATTGTGAAAATTGATGCTGGTGCTGCTGTTAATGGTTATCATGCAGATGCTGCCTTTACAATGTGTGTTGGTGGGAAACCAACACCAGAACAAGCAAAACTTATTAATGTGACTAAAGAATCATTAAATAAAGCAATAGCAATTATTGCACCAGGAGTTAGAATTGGTGATATTAGTAACGCCATTCAAACTTATGTAGAAAGCGAAGGCTTTTATTTACCAACATCGTATACTGGGCATGGTATTGGTAAAAAACTCCACGAAGACCCAGCTATTCCTAATGTTGGTAAGCCCAACACTGGAATAAAATTGCAGTCAGGAATGACAATTTGTATTGAACCAATGGTTCAAACAACAACTGATAAAATTCTGGTTTTAAGTGATAAGTGAACAGTAGTTGCTGCTGATAAACAGCAAACTGCTCACTTTGAACACACTATCCTAGTAACTAATGATGGATGTGAAGTACTAACAATACTTAATGAAAATCAAAAAAATAATGAGGAATGTAATTAATGGCTAAACCAAAACAAGTAGTTAAACCCAAAGTTCAAAAAGTAAAAAAAACTAATGATAGTACTATTGAATGTGAAGGTATAGTAATAGAAGTCTTACCTAATGCTAGATTTAAAGTAAAGTTGAATGAATATGACTTTACTCCTATTGTAAGACCATCGGGTCGTATGCAAACACATAAAATTAAAATTATCAAAGGTGATCATGTAAAAGTTGAATTATCAACTTATAATTTAACTGAAGGACGAATTACTTTTCGTAACAGAATGGCTACTACACATTTACCGATAAATAAAGATGATGAAAACAAAGAAAACTAATAGTTTAACAGGAGGAAAATGATGAAAGTACAAGCATCAGTTAAAAAAATTTGTGACAAATGTCAACCAATCAAACGTAAAAAACGTAATGTAATCATTTGTGAAAATCCTAAACATAAGCAACGTCAAGGATAGAAATATTAAGGAGGAAAAATAAATATGACATCAAATACTAACAATGCAAGTCGAAGAATTGCGCAAGTAAATATTCCTGGAAATCAACATACAGTAATTGGTTTAACAAGAATTTATGGCATTGGTCGCAGCAAATCTTCAGAAATATTAAAAGAACTAAAAATTGAAGAAACTAAAAAAATTAATGAATTAACAGAAAAAGAATTAAGTTCAATTAGTCAATTAATTGAAAAGAAATATAAAACTGAAGGTGAATTAAGACGTGAAGTGTCTTTAAACATTAAGAGATTAATGGAAATTGGATGTTATCGTGGTATTCGTCATCGTAAAGGATTACCAGCCAGAGGACAATCAACAAAAACTAATGCAAGAACTTGCAAGGGACCACGTAAAACGGTTGCTAACAAGAAAAAAGCAAGTTAATTAGGAGGAAAAAAATAATGAATATAAAAACAACAGTAAAGAAAAAAATTAAAGTTAATCCTAATTTTATTAAAGCAAAAGCATTTATTAAAGCAAGTTTTAATAATACTATTGTTACTATTACTGATCTTAATGGTAATGTTATTGCTTGATCAAGTGCTGGAGCAGTAGGTTTCAAAGGAACTCGTAAATCAACTCCTCACTCAGCACAGTTAGCAGCTGAAGCTGCAGGTAAAACTGCTATGGAACACGGAGTTAAAATTTTAAGTGTTTTTGTTAATGGAACAGGACCAGGAAGAGAACCATCAATTCGTAGTTTACAAGCAGTAGGTTTTGAAATCAAAGATTTAAATGATGTGACACCAATCCCTCATAATGGTTGTCGTCCACCAAAAAAACCAAGAAAATAAAGTAGGTGAAAATAAAACATGGAACAACAATTTTTAAAACCAAAATTTAGTTTAAACAGTGAAAATAGTGCTATTAATTACAGTGAATTTATTGTGAGTCAATTAGAACGTGGTTATGGAACAACTTTAGCTAATGCCTTAAGAAGAACATTGTTATCTTCAGTACCAGGTATTTCTGTATATGCAATTAGAATAAGTGGTGTATCTCATGAATTTACTGCAGTTAAAGGTGTAATTGAAAATGTTTCTGAAATAATTTTAAATGTTAAGGACTTAGTTTTAGCTTTTGATGGTGATATTCAAAAGGACGAAAAAATTGCTAATTTAAAAATTAGTATTACTGGTAAACAAGATATTACTGCCGGAGATATTATTTGTCCAACTGATGTTAGAGTAGTTAATCCAGAATTAATTATTGCTCGAACAACTTCAAGAAATGTTCTTTTTGAAATGGAATTAATGGTAAAGAAATCTCGTGGTTATTCTTCATTTGAGGAAAATAAAAAAGAAATTGCTAATAGTTCAGGCATTATTGCTATTGATTCAAACTTTTCACCTGTTGAAAAAGTTGATTATAAAATTGAACCTGTAACTAAAACATTAAAGGGTATTGAATATGAAAAATTAATTCTTGGTGTACAAACTAATGGTTCAGTTAAAGCAGCATCAGCTATTGCAATGGCAGCTAAAATTTTAATGAGTCATATTGAGTTTTTTGTTAATTTAGATGATAATGTTAAAAACTTTGAAGTTATTTCAATTACTAATGAGCAAGAAAATAATGATTTAAACAAAGGCTTAGAAGAGTTGAATTTAACTGTTCGTTCATACAATTGTTTAAAACGTGATGGTTATAAAACTTTGGGTGATATTGTAACTAAAAGTTTAGATGAAATTAAACAAATTAAACATTTAGGTTCAAAATCAATTAAAGAAATTGAAGATTGTGTATCAAAACATAATTTAGAGTTTTCTATTAAAAACTAAGAAGGAGGATAAGAAAAAATGTCATATATTAACGATATCGGAAGAAATAGTGCTAAAGTAGATGCTGAAATCCGTAATTTAGCAAGTGAATTAATTGTTCATGGAAAATTAGTTTTGTTAGAAAAAAGAGCAAAAAGATTACAAACATTTATTGAACCTTTAGTAACGTTAGCTAAACGTGGTGATTTGCATTCAAGAAGAATGGCAATTGCTAAATTGCGTAAAATTACAACTAAAGAGCATCCAAAGGATGGTGTTATTCCAACATTATTTGGCAATATTGCTGAAAGATATAAAGACCGTAAAGGTGGATATACAAAGTTAATTAAAGTAGATAATAGAACTGGTGATAATGCACCAATGGTACTAATTACTTTTGTTTAATTAAAAATATTAAAGCAAGAAAATTTTTGGAAAGAGTAAAGCATTTTTATGTTTTCTCTTTTTTATATGTTGACAATTTTAAATAAAATTGTATTTTTTAATACAATTATTGATAAATATTTTTTATGGTATTTTTATTATAGTTACAGTAAATATTAGTGCGCTTTGAGTTGAAAGAGAATTTGGATTTCAAAATAACTTAATTAAATCACATGCTGATAAAGATATTAAAGAATTTATTTTAAATTCAAATGCTGATAAAAATTTTGATAAACAATCACTTTTTGTTAAATTAGGTATGTTTTGAAAATTAGATCAGGCCTTTGTTAATCAAAAATAGTATTCTTTAAAAGAATAAAAATAGAAATTGCTATTAATAGTAAATTCTATTTTTATGACATAGTAATTTTGATTTTTTTGGTTTTATTTTTTATATAGTAAAATTTAGTTTTTTATATATTTTTTAAAATTATATAAAGTTAGAAAACCTTTATGATATTATTAATTCATAATTTAATAAATGTTTAGTACTAATATGGATATTTTATCTATATTAGTTTCTTTTATGTTTATTAAATTTTACTTTTGATTTGAATAAAAAGGAGAAAATGAAAGATGATATCTATAGAAAATATTAATAATTTAGATATAGAGATATTTATTAAAAATGTAAAAAGATTATTTCAAGAAAAAATTAATACTTATCAACTTATTGATAAATCTTTTAAAGAACTAGAAAATTTTAAAATTATAGAAGAGATAAAATTAAAATTACAAGATAATCTTGAAATAATAAAAGAAAGATTAATTAACTATGAATATGAAAAAGATGGAGATAGTT
>NZ_JALMUW010000059.1:0-6467 GCF_023846195.1 Spiroplasma endosymbiont of Lariophagus distinguendus | reverse complement strand
ATTTTTCACATATTGGTTTTTAGTAAAGAAATTTATCCATGATTACTTGATTGAGTTGACAATAACTGAACTCTTATAAATTATGGGTGTGTTTTTAATACAATAGCAGGCCTTCTATTTTGCTTACCCTCGTGTTCATCACCCGATATACAAACAATAATGCCACGGCCTTTTTTAAGTTTTCATCAATTAATTTCTTGCATGTAAACTCAACTTTCCTAAAATTTGATATATATACTTTTATCGTATAATTAATTTGTTAGTACAGGTAATACTGTGCAAGGGGGTATATCCCTCACACTGCCCAACATTAAGTTGGGTATTTATTTTTAGTTATTATTTTTTTAATTTCATTAATAGCGTTCTGTAATTCTTCATCTCATATATATAAATTAAGATTTTCATTTTCATTGTAACCTTTTTCTTGTTCAATATATGCCCAGTGAAAGTTTAATTCATTAAAACGAGTAAGTATTTTTTTTCTTGTATTAATATCAGAATCAAAATTAATTGTTAATATTCTAATAATAGTAGATGGAATATTAGAATTATAATCTCTTGTAATAATTAAAGGTAACTCAGGTTTTATAATATCTAATTCCCTTTTAAGCAACTTTCTTGTTAATTGACTAAAAGTTAAATCATTTTCTTTACAATATTTTTGTGTTTTATCTTTTAGTTCCTTTTCCATTCAAATTTGAACTCTTACATCTTTCTTCATTATTTTAACGCTCCTTATTTGATTTTTAATGTTATAATTATACTCCTATATAGGCGTATAAATAAAGTTATTTAATATAAAATATAATATTTTAATTTTTTTAAAGAAAAAATAAAGTTAAGACATCTAGCTTTAATGAAAAACTATCTTTACAGACTTCTAGGCAGTTAAACTAACTGGAGATATCACTCTTTGTAACAATTTTTGCCATTTAAAATTTTATCAATACTATATCCATGCAATATTTATTTTTTAATACTTATTATTATTTGTATTACATTGTATAATTCACTCCTTTTTAGTTATATGCCTTTATTTGGTTCATATTTGCTGTTTTTAGCGATATTTTTATTTTGAATATAAAACTATTCATCAAGCCTTAGTTATGAGACTTTTTTATGTAATGTTAACAACTTTCACTTTATAATCATTTTTAAAGATTATAAAATTTTTGGTAAATCAATTCTAAAAAATTTATCTAATTTCTCTCATGCAATATTACGCTGATTTTCAGGTGTTTCAATTCATTGTGCAAATCCCTCTGCAAATAATTCATTAATTGATGTTCTTCCATAATTACTTCTTACAATAGCATAAGATAATAATTTTTGATAAATTGGGTCATTTATTTTGGTACCATTTGCTAATGATGAAATCATATATTTTTCTGGACTGTTTAATTGCTGACTAGAATTATTTTGTGAAATTTTTAATGATTTATAAAAATAATTATCTAATTGGAAAATATTTTGATTATCAACAAAATAATTAATCTTCTGTCTTCCTTTTAAATCTAATGATAAAAAATTACTTAAAGCATGACCATATTCATGAACTAATGAATGAACAATATTTTTATTTGATCAAAAACCAAAAATGTAATTTTTAATTGCAGTTTCATTAGAAAAAACTACATTACTAAGACTTATCATTTGAGTGCAATTTAAATAATAACCATAATTAGGTTCAAATTTTCAAAATTTTAAACCTTTGGTTTGTGCTGCTATGTGATTTTTATCTAATAATTGGTCATAATCAATTTTGTAAACTAATTTTAATATATTATTTTTTCCATATAATTTTGAAAAGATATTATAAAATTTAAGAATTTCATTTTTAATTTCATTTTTATATTTTGTTAAAATATTTATTTTTTGAAATAAATCTTCAAAATTTATATTTACTTTTTTAGTTGTATTAAGATAAGTATCATTTATTTGTGTTTGTAAATCATTAAAATCATTAAAACTATCTTTATTGTTTTCCAAATCATTAAAATCATTAATTGACTTTTCATTTGCTTTATATTTAATTTTTTCTTCTAAATTATTAATAAATTCTCATTTTTTCTTACTTTTATTAAATCAGTTTTCTGAATTTGTTAAATATCAATTTTTCACATTACTAGTATCTATCCCAAAAAAATTTAAACGATCACTTATTATTTTACTGGTTCTTTTATTTATGTCAGGAACAATGTAATCACCAGAAATATCTTGTTCAGTTTCATCAGATCAATCATAATTATTGTTAGTACATCCTCATCTACAAGCAGAAATATTGATTATCGTTGCACTAACTAGAATATAATTTAAAAAAAATCTAATTTTTTTCTTCATAACAATTTCTCCTTAATTTAGTTTTCTTTAAATTAGTTATAGCGGTTTCTTTTCTTTTTGTTTGGTTCTTTATTTTTGTTTATCTTTACCGCTATAAAGAAAAGAAAAATAAAGAATATATTACCAACAAGCATTAAGCTGAAACCCCGCACTGTCAACATCGTTGGGAGTGTGGGGTTTCGGGTGATTGGCGTGCCAAAATGCTTATTGGTAATATAATTTTTCGCATTTTTTTTTAATAATTAATTATTAAAAAATTATGATTAAGTTATTAACTATATTATATAATATTTTTTGTGAATGGTATTGTTGAATATATTGTAAATGGTATTGTTAGGAAAATCGAAAAATAAAAATAAAAACATCATGAAAAATGTTTTTATTTAAAACTGTGCTATTATTTAGTTGGAGACACTTTTGCTTTCCTATGCGTTGTGTCTTTGAGCGAAATGGTAGTTTTTAACTGAAAATTGGTTTGTCCAATTCTTCAGTTATTTTTTTTATGTCGAGCTGTCGTTGTTGATAATTAGTAGTTTGATATGAGTTTGATATGAGTTTGATATGTTATTACTATTTACTAAATCATTTTCAGATACTTTGTTATCTTTATTTTTTTGTAAAGATAACAAATAGTTTTTGAATTGTTCTTTTTCTTTTGCAACTTGTTTTTTATGTCATTCCATGCTTTCTTGTGCATTTTTAAATTGCATTAAAAATGGATTTGATTGTTGCATGTTTTTAAATCGTTGATTTTCAACAGTTAAAAAATGTAAACCTGAACATCTAGAATAAAGTAGACACAGAATTGTAACCTTTGTGTTAAAAATACTTTAAGGAAGGTGTTCATTTTTTTATGGCTAAATGATTATCAAAAGAAGAAAAGTTAAAAATAATAAAAATAAGTAAAATTAAAACAATTGATAAAACCGCATTAGAGTATGGTATTGGTCGATCATCAATAAAAGAATGAATTAAAGCATATAAATTATTAGGTGAAAAGGTTTAGAATATGGCAATGGAATTCGTGCTAAAAACCAAAAGAACAGGTCGACCCAAATCTTTAAATTTTAATGACATGACAAAACAAGAATTAATTGAATATATTGAGGCAATGAATGATATAAAAGTATTTAGAAAATCGACAAAAAGAAGAAATATTTTGTGATTTTCTCCTGAAGAAAAATATCAGATTAGTTATTTATGTTGATTGCTAAATGTTTCAAAATCAGGATATTATAAGTGAATTAAGAATGGAATGAATGAATTTAATAAATGAGATACATTTTGGCTAATATAATTAAAAATATTTTTATGAATTTCAAGAAATTTATGGTTATAAAATGATAACTTTATGAATTAATAAAATTTATAATTTAAAATTAAAATTTCATGTTGTATATAGATATATGAGAAATATGGGTTTAAAAGCTAAAGTTCGCATAAAGAAATTTGATTATAGAACTAAATCAGGAAGTTTAAGATATGATAATTTATTAAAACGTGATTTTTCAACCACTGATTTAAATCAAAAATTAGGTACTGATATAACTTATTTATTAACTAATGGTAAAACATATTATTTATCAATTGTTAAAGATTTTCATAATAATGAAATATTAGATTATAAAATAAGCTCAAGTTTAGATATGACATTTGTTGTCCAAAATATTATTCAAGTTTGAGTTAATGCTCAAAAACCTAATTCATGAATTTTGCAATCAGATCAAGGATTTCACTATACAAATCCTTCATATAAAACTTTATGTGATGAATTAAAAATAAAAATTTCAATGTCTAGAAGAGGTAATTCTTGTGATAATGGTGCTACTGAATCTTGATTTGGAACAATGAAAACAGAATTTTTATATCAAATTCCAAGAAAAATAGAACTATTGAATGAATACAAGACAACTTACCTAAATATATTTACTTTTATAATAACCATCGACCTCAAATAAAATTAAAAGGAATGAGTCCAATCGAATATCGATTAGCTCATTCCAAATTAACAAATAATTACTTCATACCTATAAATTTAACACTACAAATACTATTTTATAAAATTTAATAAAAGGTTACTTTTATTGTCCACTTTTCTTGACAAGTTCACCTTTTAGGTTATAATTTTTAATTAAATCGTTGCCACTGATTTTTTCTTTTCAGTTTTTTTGTGCGTCATAGCAATTATAAATATAATTTGGTTTAATACCAATTAAGTAGTTTTTTTTATTTTTGTCTAAAAAACAAAATTTTTTAGGTATTGAAATGTATTTTTCAAAAATTCTAATTTGGTAACTATCATCAGTAAATTTTTTATTTATATTATTTTTAGGTATAAAAAAATTAGAAATATCTTTTGCAATATTTAACTGATTAAATGTTTTTACTTGATTATTATTTTGTTGTACTTGCATAATTATATGCTCCTGTCTGTGAAATAAATAATAATAAAAGGTAATATGTTTTGTAATTTTTAAATATAAATAAAAAAGTGAATAAGAAGTAATTATTTTACTAAACCTATTCACACAAATTTTTGATGTGATATAATTATACAAACACCTTGTATTGTGTTTACATAATTATCAACCCTTTATAAATGTTTGGTCACATTTATTTAGGTACATAGGTTTAGTAGTTTGTATCTACTAAATCTTTTTTTATTGTTATCATTATATCATAAATAATGTATGTTTATTATTTAGGTAATTATTCAATTTTTATGATTTTAACTTTTTTAATAAACGTTTCTCCACTTGGAAGAGTGGTTTTAAAATAGCATTCGCCAATTTTAAGGGTTTTAAGGTTGTTTGGGTGAACAATAAATTCATCAACTGAACGTACAGAACCCATATTTGCAGTGCTATTTTTAAAGTCAATTTGTCTAGTTATTTTTTGAGTTTCCTTAGTTCCAAAAACTTTTGCTATATATTCAGGACTTTCAACATCGTTTACTCTATGTGCAATGATGTTCGTGACATTTCCAAATATTGTATTTAGAAGTTTTATCTTTTCAGTTGCTAAGTCATCTGTTACTTGAAAAGATAAAAAACATTGGTAGTTAAAACTTCTGGTTTTATTGATTAAATTGATAATGCTATCACTTGCAAAAACGTTAAACTCATCTAAAATAACATTGATTTTTTGTTTTTTAGGTTTGATTGTTGTTAGTTCTTTTAAATCTTAAATAATAATTTTTCCAACTGCACTAGCTAGTTTTGGATACATTAGAGAATTTATGCTAAACAAAATAGTTTTATGATTAGTAATCAATTCTAGTAGATTATTATTTTCCCCTAAACTGTTTTTTAATTGAATGTTATAAATATTTAATTGATTATAAAGTCCATTTATTTCTTTTTCATCAAAATTAGATAGTAAAGAAATTTGATTATTATTAAATTTTATTAATTTTTCTAATTTTTTTATTGGAAAATAATTAATCATATTATCAAAAGTAATAGATATATTATTTGTTAATAATACATCTAGTAGCAATAATAAATAGTTATGAGCTATATTTTGATAATATGGTTCAGTAAAATCAAATAAGCTCATAATTTTATCTGCTAAAACAATATTATTTTTAGAAGCTAAGGGATTATATTGATTGTCACCATTTATTGTTCAAATAAAAGCATTATTATCGATAGTTTTAACTTTGTTTATTAAATCAATATCACCTTTCCCATCAATAATTATGGTAGTTTCACCAAATTTAAATGTTAGTTGTTTTACAATTTTGATTAATGTTGTAGTTTTACCACTACCAGTAGTACCAATCAATAAAGTGTGTTGAGTTAAATTAGATTTTATTAAACCAATTTTATTGTCTAACATAACTAAATTATTTTTAGGAATTTTTTTAAATTCTTGTACTATTTTCTTTTCTTTTTTCTTTTGTTCATAGCTAAACATATCAAAGTTTTTTCATTTTTGATAAAGAATAAAAGAAGAAAAAATCATTGTAATTAAAGTAGCAATAATTGCAGAAATATTGAAACAAATATCTTCTTCAAATGCTATTGAAAAATTATTTCAATTAACAGATTTTAGTTTTATACCAGCATAAGCAATAGCAACAACAATGTTAATTAAACAAATCAAAAAAATGAAAGTTAAAAACA
>NZ_JALMUW010000058.1:0-6689 GCF_023846195.1 Spiroplasma endosymbiont of Lariophagus distinguendus | reverse complement strand
ATTTACATTTCTAAATGGTTTTATTTTTTATAAATAAAATTTATATTTTAGATGTCTTTGTCATTCTTAATTGCTTTAATATCTTTTTTTAACTGTTCTTTTAAAAATTTAATATCATTCTCACTATTTTTTACTTTTTTTAATGCTTCAATTTTAACTTTAGTATCTTTTTTTAATGCTTGAATCTTATCATTTTTTTCAGATCTAATTAACAATTTGGCTCCAACTTTCTTTGTTAAAATGTGTAAACCCCTAAAAGGGTATTTTTTTAATAAAAGTTTTTCATCTTCAATTAATTCTTGATTGCGAGAAGCAATAACAGTAGCTTGTAAACCACCAGAAATATTAACTGCAGTTCTGCCCATATCAAATAAACCATCTAAGGCACCAATAATACCATAAACAGCAGCATAATAGCTACCAAAACCAAGACCACCTAAAACACCAGCTGTTACAACAGCAGCAGTTCCTGGTACTCCCGCAATTCCTAATGAAGCAACTAGTGTTACAATTAAGCCATTAATAAATAAAATAGCGATTGTTCAGTTGGGAAAATTACCAGGAAGGATAACACTAAATCATAAGAAAGATAAAATAATTCCAGGTTGCACTCCAGCACAGCCACTTAAACCTATTGTTGTTGAAAGCGGCATTACTGTATCACTACCTTCTTCTTTCACTTTTAAATCTTCTTTTAAAGTATTCATAGCGATTGGTAAAGCGGCATTAGAAGACTGCGTTGTAAAACCAGCAATAATTGGTTTCTGTGCTTTTACTAATCAACGATAAGGATTAATACCAAATAAATATAATGATAATAAATGTCATAAGAAAGTAATAAGTAGTGCTAAATAAGCAACTCCAATAATAATGCCAATATTAGCAAGTGCACCAATTGGTTGATTAATAATTGCTGTTGCTAGCATACTCATAACAGCAAATGGCATAATTTTAATAAACATCATTAATATTGAAATAATAATTTTTCACATTGTTTCTAAAGTGTTTCTTGCTTTGTCCATTCGTTCTTCATTATGCTTAGTTAGTTTTTTAATTGCAAATCCAATTAAAGCACCAAGGACAATGATTGGAATAATTAATGTTTGAGTAAAAACACCAATTAAGCTGCTAGGAACGTAACTAATGATAATTTCGGGAATTGTTTTGGCAGTAGTTTTATCGTAACTACCACCATCAGTTAAATTAAAACCTTGGCCAATTTTAAAAGCAATTCCTAGTCCAAAGGCAATAGTAAAAGCAATAGCCACATTTATTAATAAAATAGTAATACCAACTCCTGAAACTTTAGTTATTGTTTTTGAGTTACTATTTTTTTTACTAGTAATTCTAGCGATAGCTAAAAATACTAATGGAATAGTTAACATAGTAATACCAATAATAAAAATAGTTTTTAATAATTCAACGGACTTCTCCCCACATGTACTTGTGGAGGAAACAATGAAATTGAATGAGTTCAACAATACTTTTCAAACAGAACAAGATTGTTTGAAATATATAGTAAGTTTGAAGGAAAATAAATGTATCAGGTGTTATTGAACAAATTTGAATACTTCTGATTTAAGAAGAATAAGATGTTTGAAATGTCATCAAACATTTAGTATTCTTCATGGCACCATTTTTTACAAGTCACAAATACCTTTGAAATCTTGGTTTTATCTCATCTTTAGATGAATAAACACCAAACATGGAATTCCATCAACTGATGTTGCAAAAGAATTGGGGGTAACTTTGAAAACTGCTTGAAGAATGGGTCATAAAATCAGAACTTGTATTGCCAAACAAGAATCACAATTTATTGTTGAGGGCATAGTGCAAATGGATGAAATGTATCTTTCACATATGGGTTTTAAAAAACAAGGAAGATCCTTGGTGAATAAAACCTTGATTGTTGGTATTTATGAAAAAACAACCAATAAATTAATTGTGAAAGTATTGAAAAATGCAAAAAGTAAAAATCTTTTGCAGTTTGCAAGAAACCACATTTCTTCAAAGTGTCATGTACATACTGATTTTTGAAAAGGATATTGCGATTTTAAATCGGTTTTCACTAAGCATGAAACAGTCAATCATCAAGATAGCTATGTTTCAAAAACTGGTGTAAATACCAACCAAATTGAATCAGTTTGAAAACATATAAGAAGAACATTTAAAACACATATCAAAGTTGCAAAACATCATGTTCATTTATATGCAAAAGAAGCTGCATATAAATTCAATAAGATACCTAGTTTTGAAATTGTAATGCTATGTTTGATTTAAAAATGTGGGGAGAAGTCCGTAGATAGGCTTTTCTCAGCATTTATGTGATAAAATTTAAAAATAGTACATAAAGGGAGAAAAGCCTAATTCAATTCAGTGTACAATTTCTGCAACTCAGGGTATATAGTCAGGATTAGGTTTTATTGGTGTTCCAGGTAAGTTAGGATAAGTAATGTTATGACTATTAAAACCAGTAATAGCTTGGATAGTAATACCAAAAATTAGTCCTAATCCCATTCCAGTAAAAATACGAATTGGAAATTTAGGTTTAGTTTTTTTAATAAAAATAGAAAGTGCTAGGATAATACTAAAAAAGACAATTATCCCGATTAGACTTTGTCAGTGTGAAATACCAACAAAGTCTCTTAATAAGTTAATATTGTCACTACTAAGAGTTGTCATAGTTGCTACCTCATTCTTTTTATTTTTTATAGGTTATGACGATGTTACTTTTTTGCTTGCTATATGAATAATATCACTAGTACGAGCAAAAGGAGGTGAATAAACTAAATCTAAATTTTGTAAATCACGGATGTCCATTTTATTTCAAATGGCAGTAGCAAGAGCATTAATTCTTAATGTGGCATGATTATAACCTGCCATTTGTGCTGCCAGTAATTGGAAATTTGTTTTATCATAAAATAGTTTTAAGTATAAAGGACGAGATTGTTTTAAGTATCTTGGTAGATCATAATCTTTAATATAAACACTACCAATTTTATTTTTATCAATCGTATCAAAACTACCAGTTTTTGTTATTTCTAAATTACCAACACGTAAAATACTTGACCCTAAAGTTCCTGGATATTTATGTTCTGGGTTTTTAATATTATCAGCAATAATACGTGCCATTTTATTAGCATTAGTTGCCAAGGGAACATATATTGATGATTTATCAAATTGACTATATATTTGTGCACAATCACCACCACTATACATATTTGAAAACTTTTTTGTAACATTTTCTTTAGAAGGAATTTGACAGAATTCGTTAATAATAATTGCTTTATTTTTGTTTAATTCAATATTGCTATTTTGTAAAAAATTCGTATTTGGTTCAAAACCAACTGCTAGTATTACTAAATCACAAGGTATTGTTTTTCCATTTTTTTTATCATTTACACTTCTTAAACGCAAATCATTAACATTATTATGAGTTATCATTAGTTCTTCAACTTGATAGTTTAGTAAAATAGTGACATTGTTTTTTGATTTAGTTTTATGATTAATATTTTTTTTGGTTAGTTCATCATAAATTAATTGACTAAATTCTTTATCAACAACGTCTGCCATTAATCGATCTTTCATTTCAACGATTGTGACATCTTTTTTTTGTTTTAAGCACGCTTCTGCCATTTCCATGCCAATAAATCCACCACCAATAATAACTATTTTTTTAGCATTTTTCATTGCTTTTTTTAGATTTATGGCATCTTCTTTAGTAAAAACATTATAAACATTATGTGGTAAAATACCATGACTAAAAGGTGGCGGAATTTTTGGTTTGGCTCCTGTTGCAATAACTAAGGCATGATAAGATACAACTTTTGCTTTAGTTTTATCGTCTATTGTTTTTTTGACATGAATTTCTTGTTTTGCTGTATCGACTTTAATAACATTTTGATTTAAATGAATTTTAATTTTATTTTTATTATTAGTTTTTTCTGAAAAATCTTTTTTTGTACGGTCATTTAAAAGTTTTTTATCTTTAAATTCATTAGCAATATAATAAGGAATACCACAAGCACCAAGTGAAATATAGTTTTTTTCTTGATAAACATGGATATCAAAGTTTTTATCACTATTTTTTTCACTACGTAATAATTTACTCGCAACTCCCATCCCAGTCGCACCAGCACCAATAATAATAACTTTAATTTTCATTTTTATCATCGCTCCACTCTCATTAATTATAATATATATTTAATAAAAAAATCAATTAATAGTGTTTATCTTAAGTATTGATTCATTTTTGAACAAATTCTAAAGTAGTGTCACTAATACCCTTATCAGTTACTAAATTATATTCATTAACAACTGTGTGGTCTAAATCACCAATTAAAAAACTTTGACCGTGGTTAGCATCAAGGATAGTGTATAATGAACTTTTTTTTGGTATTTCATAGCGAATTTTTTCTTGAAATAATTCGTTAGCATTAGTGTAGTAAATAAAGTGATCATTTTGACCGTGAAGAAATAACATTGGCATATCAGGTATTAGTTTTAAATATTTAATTGGTTGTATTTCTTGTAAACCATCAATACCAAATGTTTTTTGTGCTTTTTTACGACTTAATTTCAGCATTAAATTAGTAGGTAAGAAAGCATAGTTGTATAGTTTTTCACTATAGGTACGATCTAAGCGACTAAATGTACAATCAGAAATAATGAATTTTACTTTTTGATTAATTTTATGTTTTGCATATAAATTGCTTCACATTACTACTGTTGCGCCACCTAATGAAAAACCATATAATCCTAAAGCAGTAGTTTCTTGTTTATATGTTTTACAACAGTATTCAATAATGTCTTGTAAATCTTGTGATTCTTTTAAACCAAAAGTTGTTGGTGATGCATCACTTTCACCATGGTTACGAGCATCATATCAAATAACATTGTAGCCAGCACGTAAAAAAATGAAAGCTTGTTTAAATATTCAAAATCTTGTATTAGTTATTCCGTGTAATAGAATTATTGTTTTATTATTATTTTCATTTTTAAGGGGACTTTTTAAAAGATTACCGTATAATGTTAAATTATCAATTGATGTTTTAATTGAAAAAGGAATTATATTTTCATGTTTTTCTAGGTATTCTCAATATTCAAAATACATTGGCCATTTTGCTAATTCAATTTTAACTTTCGGTTGAAATTGTGAATTATATTGCAAGCATGCTTTAAACATTTCAATTGAATTTATATTAACTTTTTGTCTTAATTTTATTCTATTAATACTACTTTGTTTCATTTGTTTTCCTCACATTTTAGGTCATACATTTTAATAGTCGACATTATTTAGTATTGTTGGTTTTGGTTTACAACGAATATATTTTTTATATTTTTTATAAGGTATAAATTTAATATATTTGTATTTGCTAACTACGTGTTGTCCATTATTTTTACTATTTCGTCGTAAACAGGGTTTTACTTTTTTGATTTTAAAAGTACCAAAATTAGGAATAGTAATTACTTTACCTAGTTGGTTAATATTTTTAATTTCTTCAATTACACAATTAAAAACTATTTCAATATCTTGAATGTTAAATTTAGTTTTATCTGATACTCTTGCAATTAATTCTTTTGCGTTCATAAAAATCAACCCTATCTGTTTGCCCATATCCTTCTAATATTATTTTATATTATTTTATTTATAAAATGTAATCTTTAAATTTTTCGTACTTTGCTTGTTAATAATTTTATATATAAAAGGCATTTTACATATTTAATTTGAATAATTTTAACATTAAAAATAATAAGAATCAAAGATAAAAATTTCTTTATTATATTCAATAGTATAAGTAAGTATATTCCTTAACTATAATTATAATTTCTATAAAATGTAATTACAAAAATAAAAGTGTTTGGCCATTGCTTTAGTTTTAAAGCAAGTGGTTTTTTATTTTTGAAAGAAAAGAAAGAGAGGTTTAAAATTATTCTAGAGATAGCGACAACAAATGTTTCAATAAGTGATATTGAAAATAAGATTAGAAAATTTAAAGAAAATTTAGAAATTTTTAAAAAAGAATTCACATTTTTCATAAATGAAAGTGTTGAGGAACAACGTAATTATAAACAAAGATATCAAGATATTTTATCAGAAGAAGAATTAGAAAATAGTAAATATGAAAAGGATTTAGCTTATAAAGAAGATGATTTAAAAAACTTAAAAAGTCATATTGAAGATTTAACAAAAAGTAGCACTAATAATCAACTTAGAAATCAAACATTGGATGAAAAAATAGCAAAAGATCAAAAAGAATTAAAAATAATAAGAAAAGAAATTAAAGCTTTGCAAAAAGATAAAGAAGAGTTTAAAGAAAAAATCACAAAGATAGATAAAGATACTTTTCAAGAAACTCAAAAAAATATTGAAGATTTCCAAGCTACTATGAGAACAAAAATAAAATATGTTGAAGTAGTATCAACCTTAATTGAAGTTAATTCAAATGATGCAAACATACAAAAGCATTGAGATGCATTATGAATCGATTATAATAATAAAGTTAAAAATGCAAAAGAAAGAATTCAAATTTTAGAAACAAAAATTTCAAGTTATAAAAAACAAATTTTGGAAAACGAAAGTAGTATTAAAAACCAAAAAAAAGAAATAATATTACTAACGCAAGAACAATTAAAGTTAGAAATTGATATAAAAAAAATTGGGAGCTTACCGATGTTGTCAATAATAG
>NZ_JALMUW010000057.1:0-6788 GCF_023846195.1 Spiroplasma endosymbiont of Lariophagus distinguendus | reverse complement strand
ATATGTTTTGACTTTTCAAAATCTACTTTCATCTTATTAATGATTGGCTTAACAGTTTCAGTTTTTATTGATTGCGTTTTTACTTTAGTTGCTTTTTTTACATCTTTAACTTTTGGTTTAATAGTTTTATTAAGTTGTTCAACTTTAGTTTTTGCCTTTTCTATTGTTGGTTTGATTATATTTTTTTTTGCTTTCATATTGTCTCCTTTATATTCAAAAGGACGAATAAATTTTGTGGATAGATTTTAATAATCTAACGAAAGAAAATTAGTAAAATCTATATTTATGCTTTAATTATAGCACTTTTGGTTTATTACTTCAAGAATTATAATTAAAGTTTTTAAAATTTTTACAATTTAATTATAACAAAAATGCTAAGTCAATGACTTAGTTTTTATTTTTTAAATAATTAAATTTATATTCTACTATTTAAAAAATTAGCCCGTGAAATTAACATATTATTTAAAGTTTTATAATTATATATTTTTGCACCTTTAGTTTGACTTTTAACTAAATAAAATACATCACTTTCAGCACTACAACCTATATTTCAACTAGCAGTTTGATTAATAATACCTTCTTTATTATTTTTAAAAATTCTTAAAGTTTCTTTATTTACTTTAGTTTTAATTAAAAATTTTATTAATTCATCATAATTACCATTACAAAAATAATCTTTAGCAATTTTATAATTATTATATTTTTCTTTATTAATAATTAATTTTCTTTTACCAGAATTAGGTTTATATGCTGTTCATAAATATTTTAAAGCATGATATTTATCAAAAACATAATATGCTCCTAAATATTTTGCTAAAGTTCTAATTCATCCAGCACCATCACCACATACTACAAATTTTGGATTATAAAAATCATAATAATTTATTAATCCTTTTCAAGTACTATCAACAGTAGGATTATCTTGAAAATAATCTTCTTTAGGATTAGATTTATAATTAAACATAAAATTATATTTTTTATTTAATAATTTATTACGATTTTTACTTATTTGTTTTTTACCAGTATTATATGAAATACTTCTAATTTTTTGCATTTCTCTTTTATTATCTTTATTTCAAACTGGTACAAAACAATCATCTACATTTATATAAATATATTCATTATCTTTTACTTTAATTTTATCTAAGAACCTGTTTGGAATCTTTTATAAAATAACGTAAAATGACTATATATTTTAAGATAAGGGGTATATATGCATAAAAATTATCCAAGTCATGTTACTAAAGAACAATTTGAGAACATAAGATCAATTTTAGAAAATAGCAAAAAGAAAACAAAACCAAGAAATTTAGATTTATATGAAGTATTTTGTGCAGTTTTATATGTATTAAAAAGTGGATGTCAATGAAGAATGTTACCAAAAAATTTTCCAAAATGACAAACTGTATATTATTATTTTCAAATTTGAAGTAAAAATAGTGATAAAGAACCTAGCACTTGACAAGTAATTTTAAAAAAAATTAGTTAGAAAAGTTCGTATCAATAATGGTAGAAAAGAACAAACTAGTTTTTGTATAATTGATTCACAAAGTGTTAAGAACACAGATACTGCTAAAAATAAAGGTTATGATGCTGGTAAAAAAATTTCAGGAATAAAGCGTCATATTGCTGTTGATTCTCAAGGCTTACCACATGCAATTTACATAACCACAGCAGAAAAAACAGATCGTAATAGTGCTATAATAATGATTGAAAATGAAAAAGAAAATTTATCTAAAGTTCAAAAAATACTAGTAGATGCTGGTTATACTGGTGAAAAATTTGCTTTTAAAATCAAAACAATCATAAATGCAAATGTTGAAGTTATCAAACGTAATGAATTACATTCTTTTGTATTATTGCCAAAAAGATGAGTTGTAGAACGAAGTTTTGCATGATTAGAAAAATGCAGAAGATTATGAAAAAATTGTGAAAGAAAATTAAATACTAGCTTACAAATGGTTGTTCTTTCCTTTATTTCAATTTTATTAAAAAGATCCTAAACAGGTTCTTAGATATTTAAAGGTGCTAATAATAAAAAAGAACGATATTTCTATCGTTCTTATTATTTATAAAACTATCCATCAACTTTATGCGCCCTACTCAAAAAAAAGTATTTATAAATTTATAAATTAATTATATAATTATTTAATAATGATTATCAAAATATTGTTATTAAAAATAAACTAGTAAAGGAAACTTAAAAAATGAAATGAAATTTTGATAATGACAGTTTTCAAAATGATAATAATGATGATTTTGACAAACTTTGTCCTATTTGTAAACAGAAATTACTAGAAGCAAAACTTGAAAAAATAAATGAAATAAATCAATATCAGCAAACACAAAATGATATTTTATTAATTGAAGAAATTAAAAAAGAATTAGAAAAAATTAAAAAAGAAAAAGAAACACAACTTTATGTTTACTTATGTAGAAAACATAAAAATGAAAATATTCTTTAATATTTTTATAATATATTAATTATTTTTTATTATATTTATTCATAATATTTTCAAATTTACTATCAGTAATTCAACTACTAATGCTTTCTACAAAAAATTGTTTATGATCGTTTATATTCTTTAACTCATCATTACTAAACTTACTCAAAACTCAATCAGCCGTGTTAAAATTAGGATTTTTACCAACACCAATTCTTAATCTTTGAAAATCTTTACTACCAATTTGATTAAACATACTTTTAATTCCATTATGACCAGCAGCACTAAATTTTTGTTTATATTGAAATTGACCAAAATTTAAATCAACTTCATCGTGAATAATTAACACATTTTCAATTTTAATTTTAAAATAATTCATAAAATTTGAAACACAAAAACCTGATAAGTTCATAAAAGTTAATGGTTTCAAAAAAATAACATCAGTGCCATTAACAACAGTTTTAACATATTGACCATTAAATTTAGTTTGATTAATTTTTAATTGTAATGTTTCACAAATCATATCAATAACAATAAAACCAATATTATGACGTGTCAATTCATACTCTTTACCTGGGTTTCCTAATCCAATAACTAATTTCATCTACTTTAAATTTCCTCTTTATTATTTTTTACTATTTTTATTATTAATTTTTTTTATTAATTCATTTGTTTTATCATCATAAACTTTTGTTAATGATTTATTATTAATTGAAGCATTAATCATTTTTGCAATAAAATCAGCAATTGAAATAATTTTTAAGCCATTAAATTTTTTTTCTTCAGAAATTTCAATAGTATTAGTAATAACAACTTCCTTAATAATTCCATCAATAACAGCTTGTTTCAAATTTTTTGAAGCTTGCCCACTAAAAATACCATGAGTAGCTAAAATATAAACTGATTTTGCACCATGTTCTTTAATAGCTTTTGCTGCATTAATAATAGTACCACCTGTATCAATCATATCATCAATAATAATAGCATTCTTTTCTTTAACATCTCCTAATACAAACTTAACTTGACTTTGATTAGGAGTTGTTCTTCTTTTATCAATAATTGCCAAAGGTACACTTAAATAATTACCTAATCTTCGAGCACGAGTAACACCACCATGATCTGGAGATACAACAACTAAATTAGTTAAATTTTCTTCAATTAAATAAGATGCTAAATCTTGAGTTGCTCGTAAATCATCAACAGGAACATCAAAAAATCCTTGTTCTTGTGGTGAATGTAAATCAACAGTAATAACACGATCAACACCCGCAACAGTTAATAAATTTGCAACAAGTTTACAAGTAATAGGTTGTCTACCACCTTGTTTTCGATCTTGACGAGCATAACCAAAATAAGGAATTACTACATGAATTTTAGCAGCAGATGCACGAACTAAAGCATCAACAAAAATTAATAATTCCATTAAATTATCATTAGTTGGCGGCGAAGTTGATTGGATAATATATACCACTTTCCCTCGTACTGATGTTATAGATTGAATGTTAAATTCACCATCAGCAAAACGACTAATTTCTGCTTTTCCAGGTTCAATATTAAGTTTTTTACAAACTTCTTGTGTAAATTTTTGACTAGCACTTAAACCAAAAACTACAATGTTTTCTACATTATTCATTAAATCCTCCTTTACATGTTTCTAAAAATTATAATTATAATTTCATTATACAATGTTTATTACAATTTAAGTATATTAAATTTAAAGACTATTAATTAAAAATAATTAATAAAAAGTTATATCTTTTGCAAGAAAAAATAAAATCATTATAATAGTTAACGGATAATAAATATTTAAAAATATGTTTATTAATAAACAAGGATTATTGCTGAGGTGTTTTATATACTTATTATCCACAATCTAATATCATTAATTTTAATAATTATTCTGAAACGTATTTATTATTAATAATAGTAAATAACTGGTAAAACATTGAAAATGTTAATTCTTCAGATCTTATTGTTAATGATCAAGATAAGTCGTTAATTAAATTAACGGCTTTTTCTTTACTATTTAAATAAATACCCAAATTGTTAACTAATGTTTTTCTCTTATTAACAAAGCAACTTCTTACAAATTTTCAAAATAATTGTGGTTCATCAAGTTGAAATTTAGGATTTACTTTAAAATAAACAACACTACTTGTGACATTAGGTATCGGAGTAAAATTATTAGGACTAACATCAAAAATAATTTTAACATCACAATAAAATTGACACATAACAGAAAGATTATTATATACTTTAGTTTTAGGTTTAGCACAAAATCTTTGTGCAACTTCTTTTTGCATCATTAATGTAAATGAATCAAATAATTCAATATTTTCTAATAATTTTAAAACAATTTGTGAGGTAATATAATAAGGCAAATTTGCAATTACATGAATTTTTTGATTTATTGCAAATTCTTCATTAATGATTTTTTTTAAATCTAAATTTAAAAAATCATCATTTATAATTTTTAAATTTTTGTATTCATTTAACTCTTTTTCTAAAACAGGAATTAATTTTTTGTCAATTTCAATTGTCACAACTTTTTGCGCAGTGCTGAGTAATTTATTGGTTAAATGACCAATGCCCGCTCCAATTTCAACAATGCCATCTTCATCTTTAAAATTACTAGTTTTAACAATTTTATCAATTATATTATTATTAATTAAAAAGTTTTGTCCAAACTTTTTAACTGCATGTAAGTCGTATTTTTTCAATATTTTTTTTGGATTTTCCATTATTATTCTCCAATTCACATTTTTAGTTAATTATATACTAGTAATAATTAAACAAATAGTTAGCCAACTAATCATATATGCTAAATTTACTACTAGCAAATCTACATGTGGTAATATTAACATATATCAACTTAATAAATAAATATTAATTTGAGTGGGAAAAGGAGATGATTTTTATATGGCAACAAAAATAGAGGTTGCTAATGACGGATGCAATAACCAAGACGTTAATATTGTTTCTCTAGATTTAGGAACAAGAAATTTAATTGTCAGAGTTAATGGAAGGGTTGTTTATAGTCAACCATCAGCAATTGTATTTGATACAGAAAACGGAGAAGTATTCATTGGTGAAGCTGCTTTATTAATGAAAGAAAAAACTCCAGCGAATAAAATTTTCAGAGAACCAATGGCTAATGGTGTTATTAGTGACAATAATGCTTTGATTGCTTTATTAACTGAAATTTTTACACAAATTATTGATGTGAAAGCTGAAAAAATTTGAGAAAATTCAGTAGCACTTGTAGCTATTCCATCTAAGGTTTATAAATTAGATAGAACTGTTTTACGTGAAATTCTACAAGGAAAAAAAGTAGCTAAAATTCCAATTTATAGTGATAAATTTCCCAATAGATATAATGCAAGTAATGAAAGCGTAATGAAAGCTGAAAAAGTTGTTATTGTTCCTGAAGTAAAATTGGCAGCTATTGGTGCTGGGGAAGCACTTTGAGATGCTTCAGGAGTATTTATTCTTGATATTGGTGGTGGAACTTCTGACTGTGCCATTTTATCAAGTGGAGAAGTTATTGTTCAAGATTCAATTCCAATTGCTGGAAATGCTATTGAACGTAGTATTAAAGAACATTTTGAAAAAATGCACTATATATCTCTTAGCTCAATGGAGGCTGAAAAAACAAAAATTAGTGCTGGTATTTGAATAGATGGTGAAAAAGATAGTGAAAATAAAATTACTATCCATGGAAAAAGTACTAAAACTAAAAAACCTGAACAAATTACAGTTCCTAAGCAAGAAGTAGCTAGAGTAGTTACCGAAGCCTTTGAACCAATTGTTGCACTATGTAGTGACATTATCGATAAAGCCGGACCTGCCTTTTCAGAAATGATTATGAAAGACGGTTTAACTATCACTGGTGGGGGTGCTTTGCTTGAAAATATTACAACTTATCTAAAAAAACGACTAAATTTAGAACATGTGGTATCTGCTAATAATCCAAGAGAGTGTGTAATTAGAGGAACTCAAGCCTATGAAACTCATAAACAAGATGTATATGAAAAAGGATTCATTAGACCAAGTAATTAAAATTCCAGGTGTGTAGAAGGAGGAAAAAAAATGGGATTATTTGATAAAAAACCCAAAGAAAACTTAAATAAAAAAAGTAATATTAAGTCTATTAATGACTACCAATGATTAGCTTTAGATGTCGGAACAGAAAACTTTAAAGCAAGGTATGTTAACATTGGACTTACATATGATGCTCCAACTTATCTTGCTGAAGACTATGAAAAAAATGTTATTCTTTATGGTGAAGAAGCTAAAGCTTTAATTGATAAAACAAATGAAAATGTTGTTATTAAGCGTCCAGTT
>NZ_JALMUW010000056.1:0-6841 GCF_023846195.1 Spiroplasma endosymbiont of Lariophagus distinguendus | reverse complement strand
ACTTAATTGAATTTTATTTTTTTACTGAGAATAAACATATTGTCTTTATTGATAGTAATTACCATTCGTTTGTGGGGTATTAGTTCTTCTTTAATAATAGCTTGTGCGATAATAGTTTCAATATAGTGTTGAATATAGCGTTTAATCGGTCGTGCGCCATATTCTTCATCATAAGCATCTTTTAGTATTTTATTAACTACTTCTGATTCATAAGATAATTGTAAATTTTTTTCTTGTCTTAATCGCAATAATAAAGTATCTAATTCTTTAATAATAATTTCTGTTATAACTTTTTTACTTAATGGATTGAAGATAACAATTTCATCAATTCGATTAATAAATTCTGGTCGAAATGATTTTTTTAAGATATTTAATGCTTGCTCTTTGCTGTTATCTTTACCACTTAATAGTTCTTGTGAACCAAGATTTGAAGTCATAATAATTATTGTGTTTTTAAAGTCAATTAAGAGACCATGACTGTCTGTAATTCTACCTTCATCAAGAATTTGTAATAAAATATTTAATACTTCAGGATGGGCTTTTTCGATTTCATCAAAAAGAATGATACTATAAGGATTTCTTCTTACTTTTTCGGTTAATTGTCCACCGTTTTCATAACCAACATAGCCAGGAGGTGAACCTAGTAATTTGCTAACTGCGTGTTTTTCCATAAATTCTGACATATCAATACGAACCATATTTTTTTCGCTATCAAATAAAATATCAGCTAAGGTTCTAGCAACTTCAGTTTTTCCAACACCGGTTGGACCCAAGAAAATAAATGAACCAATTGGGCGATTGGGATCTTTAATGCCAGCACGAGCTCTAATTAAAGCATCACTTACCAACTGTAGGGCATTACTTTGACCTTTAATTCTCGTATTTAAAGTTAAGGGTAATTTTAATAATTTTTCTTTTTCGGTTGCTAATAAACGAGTAACAGGAATGCCAGTTCATTTTGCAACAACTTTTGCAATATCTTCACTAGTAACATCTTCGCGTAGTAAAGGATTATCTTTTTTTATATTTTCACTATCTTTAAGTTCTTTTTCTAAGTTGGGAATAATACTATATTGTAGTTCACCAGCTTTTGTAAAATTACCTGATAATTGATACAATTCTAATTCTGATTTAGCATTTTCTAATTTATTTTTTAAACTAGTAATATGGTCTAATGCTGACTTTTCTTTGATTCATTTATCTTCTAATTGTTGTAAAGTATTTTTTTTAGTTTTTAATTGTTTATCGACTTCAATTAGTCTTGTTTGCGAGTTTTCATCTTTTTCTTTGCTTAAGGCTGCTTGTTCAATTTTTAATTGTAAGACTTTTCTTCTTATATCATCTAAATCACTAGGAACCGAAGCAATTTCAGTTTTAATACTAGCACAAGCTTCATCAATTAAGTCAATTGCTTTATCAGGTAAGTAACGATCATTAATATATTTATTAGATAGATAAACAGCTTCTCTTAATGCACTATCATGAATTTTGACACCATGATAAGCTTCAAAACGTTCTTTTAAACCACGTAAGATAGCAGTTGTATCTTCTGTTGTTGGTTCTTTAATAATCATCTTACGAAATCTTCGTTCAAGGGCTGCATCTTTTTCAATGTATTGACGATATTCGTCAAGTGTTGTGGCACCAATACAACGTAGTTCACCGCGTGCTAACATTGGTTTTAGTAAATTAGAAGCATCCATTGAACCTTGTGTTCTACCAGCACCAACAATTAAATGTAGTTCATCAATAAATAAAATAATTTTTCCATTAGAATTTTTAATTTGGTTAATAACCGCTTTTAATCGTTCTTCAAACTCACCTTGGAATTTAGCGCCAGCAATTAGTGCTCCCATATCTAGTTCATAAATAATTTTATCTTTTAAGTTACTGGGAACATCACCACGAACAATACGTTGGGCTAAACCTTCAATAATAGCAGTCTTACCAATACCAGGTAAACCGATTAAGACGGGGTTGTTTTTAGTTTTTCGTGAGAGTATTTCTTCTACTTTACGAATATCTTCATCACGTCCAATAATAGGATCCATTTTTCCTGTTTTAGCTTGTACAATTAGATTACGAGCAAATTTATCAAGAATTTTAGGATCATTACTATAGTTAGGGATTTCATTTAATTGCATAATGTCACTCCTCTTTTTAGCACTATAATTACTTGATTGCTAATCATATTAATATACTAACAAATAAAATTAGCAGTTTCAAGTAGTAACTGCTAATTTTATATTTAATTGACTTAGGGATAAGTATTTTCAATTAAAGAAACTTAATATAATATTAATATTTGTGATAGATCTTGTAGGTATTTTAGATCTTAAATATATATTTCTCGTGTAAATAATATATATCATATTTTTAAAAGAATTGATATTGGATGGGTGGCACTTGGCCCTAATTACTGGACCACTTTCATACTTTTTTTCTAAATTTTAATTTGTAAAATTGGTGGTTTTAGAAATTTAGAATGTATTCTTTCATAATTATAAAACATAACATATTGATTTACATCATTTATAGCTTCATTGATTGTTAAATATTGGTTTGAACCTTTGGGTAATCATTCTTGAGATAAATGTGAGAATCAGTTTTCTGATAGAACATTACCGCCAATATCATAAGGTTGCTTTTTGCTTAAGATTATTTGTTTGTCAATAGTTCAGTTGGATATGTCTTGGCAATAAAATTCAGCAGCATTATCTGAATGTAAAATAACGCTTTTGATTTGTTTTAAAGAAAATTGTTGTGTTATTTTTTCAAGAGCAGGTTTTATTAAATCTTTATATGATTTATTAGAAGCAGTATTATAACTAACAACATTATTTGAATAAAAATCAATAATTACCAAAAGGTATAATCAGCCTTCTTTAGTATTGATTTGTTTAGTATCCATTGATCAAATTTGATTAGAAGAAGTTGTGATTTTATAATTTTTGTTGACTTTATCCATTGTAGGTATTCATTTATGTGCAGTCTTTTTATTTTTACTATTATTATTTTTAGTTTGTTTTAAACCTTGGATGTTGTGATCTTTCATAATTTTTCGCATTTGTTTTGTTGATAATTCTATATTTAAGTGAATGTTTTTTTCTTGTTTTAATCATTCTTTAAATGCTGAAAAAATTCGTAAATATCCATAAATTCTACCTTTTCTTGTAGAATGAAATTCAATTAAAAATTTGCATAATTTTTGATATTTATGGTTACAATGATCAAGGTGATTTATTTCTTTTTTAATAGGTTTTTGTTTGTTTTTTAAAAAGTAATATGTTGATCTGTTTAATTGAAGATATTGAGAAAGATGTCTAATCGAATATTGATTCTTGCAATGATCAATAATTTTAATTTTTTGATTAATATTTAATTTTCTAATAAATAATTCTATTTGTTTAATTTTATCCATTAATAAAAATCCTTTCATGTCAAAATTAGTGTTAATTATATAACACAATTGTTTTTCGAATACATTCAGGTTTTTTAAATTAATGGTCTAGTAAAAAGGGCTAAGTGCCAAGTGCCATGTTCTATCAGAAAACTGATTCTCACATTTATCTCAAGAATGATTACCCAAAGGTTCAAACCAATATTTAACAATCAATGAAGCTATAAATGATGTAAATCAATATGTTATGTTTTATAATTATGAAAGAATACATTCTAAATTTCTAAAACCACCAATTTTACAAATTAAAATTTAGAAAAAAAGTATGAAAGTGGTCCAGTAATTAGGGCCAACCACCGTTATCCTGCAGAAATAAAAAGGGTAATTTATACCACAAATGCTATTGAATCTGTTAATAGTCAATTACGAAAAGTCATCAGAAATAAAAAAGTTTTTCCTAACGATATGTCAGTTTTTAAAATATTTTATTTAGCAATTGACAATATAAGAACCTGTTTGGAATCTTTTATAAAATAATGTAAAATGATTATATATTTTAAGATAAGGGGTATATATGCATAAAAATTATCCAAGTCATGTCACCAAAGAACAATTTGAGAACATAAGATCAATTTTAGAAAATAGCAAAAAGAAAACAAAACCAAGAAATTTAGATTTATATGAAGTATTTTGTGCAATTTTATATGTATTAAAAAGTGGTTGTCAATGAAGAATGCTACCAAAAAATTTTCCAAAATGACAAACTGTATATTATTATTTTCAAATTTGAAGTAAAAATAATGGTAAAGAACCTAGTATATTGCAATTAATTTTAAAAAAAATTAGTTAAAAAAGTTCGAATCAACAATAATCGCAAAGAACAAACCAGTTTTTGTATAATTGATTCGCAAAGTGTTAAAAATACAGATACTACTGAAAATAAAGGTTATGATGCTGGTAAAAAGATTTCAGGAATAAAGCGTCATATTGTTGTTGATTCTCAAGGCTTACCACATGCAATTTACATAACCACAGCAGAAAAAACAGATCGTAATAGTGCTATAATAATGATTGAAAATGAAAAAGAAAATCTTTCTGCAGTTCAAAAAATAATAGTAGATGCTGGTTATACTGGTGAAAAATTTGCTTCTGAAATCAAAACAATCATAAATGCAAATGTTGAAGTTATAAAACGTAATGAATTACATACTTTTGTAGTATTACCAAAAAGATGAATTGTAGAACGAAGCTTTGCTTGATTAGAAAAATACAGAAGATTATGAAAAAATTGTGAAAGAAAAGTAAATACTAGTTTACAAATGGTTGTTCTTGCCTTTATTTCAGTTTTATTAAAAAGATTCTAAACAGGTTCTAAGGAAATATTATGAAACAATTTAAACAAAAATTAATTTTATTACTTAGTGTTAGCAGTTTATTAGTAACCTCAGTATTAAGTATTAGTTTTAATAATAAAAATCATCAAACTAGTAATAGTAAAGTTAGCGGCTTTCATATTACTGTTAAGTCATCAAATCGTAACTTAGTTAATAGTATTAAATCTTGAAATAATGATTCACAATATTTATATAATAATGTTAAAAGTACACCATTAAATGTTAATTTTGATAGTTATGATCAAATTATTAATAATGATTGAACACATAGTAATATTGAAACCAATGATATTATTAATGATCAAGGTTATAGTCAATTAAAAAGTATTATTAATGATAATAGTAGTTATTTTAAAAATGCACAAGGTTTTCTTACTGCGGGTGCTTTTGGTCATACTTTTAATGAAAAAAGTAATAATTTAATTTTACAATATCATCAAACAATTAAAGAAAGTATTGATGCAGGACTTTTTGCAACAATATATGAAGCAAGTGACATTAATACTTTAATGGAAGTTCCATATAATTTACAACCAAGTACTAATTTTCAAAAATCTAATTTTGAAACGCGTGCTAAAATATTTCCAATTGGACCATTTGCAAATACTAAGGATAGTTTTAGTAATGAAATATTTGTTTTTTATGTGCATCCTCCTTTTAAAAAATCAGGATTAGAAATTTCTATTAATAATGAAAACAGAGAAATAAAAAAAATTGTTAAAACTAATAGTAATAAAACTTTTGACTATGCTATTTTAAACCAAGATTATAGTAAAAATAAACCCACTATATATAATGTTAAATGAAATGATAGTGATGGTAGTACCGTTTTAAGACAAGAAACACTTACTATTAATAGTTCTATGCCAGACATTCAAGTTATTAATGAAAAAGAAGATAAATCTTCATTAATTCATCAATATTTTATTAATGAAGAAAAAAATAGTAATTTACAAATGATTGCTTTTAGTCAAATTAAATCAGAAGCTGTTATTACTGCTAATGTTAGTGAAGATAAATGAATATATCAGCGTGTTGATGATAATCTTGTTCCACAAGAAGAAAAGGTAACACCTATTTCAAATCAACCATTAAAAACATATCAATCTGAAGATCATACTATTTATTTATTACAAAGAATAGTAAATGATAAAGTTGATAGTTCTTCAAGACAATATTTAAATATTTATAATATTAATCCTTTATCAACTAAGTTTTCTGGTTTTACTAATTTTGCTAATAGTCAATCTGGTATTGATTTTAATCAGTATTTACAAGAAACCACTAATATAGATTGTGCAATTGATGTACTAAATCCAGGTCAATTACGTTATTGATTATTGTTTTATGAGCACGATTTAATTACTCATTTATATGCTAATGTTAAACATGATGAAAAAAATAAAAATAACCCTTTTGCCTTACCAGAAATAAAACCAAAAACAACAACTTTAATTAATAATTGAAATATTATAATTATTGGTAGTACTTTTTTATTAGTTATTATTGCTATTCCAGTAGTTATAGCAATATTAAGAAGAAAGAAAATTAAAAAGTAAGCAGTTTGGGGTAAGTCTAGTCATTATAGATATAGTTTACTAAATTTTAATCATATAGATAGTATAAAAATTTATGTAATATTGATAAAAATAATTAAATTTTCTATACTAAATATAGAAAATATGATATTATTTTTTTAAAACTTAATATAAGTTTTAAACTCATTACTTATTCAAAAGTAAATGAGTTTTTTTTATTTTTTTTAAAAAAGGAGAAGTTAATAATGACTTGATTAGAAGTAGAAAAGGCAATTGCAGATTTAGATGAAAGACAAAAAGATGAAACTAATTTTATATTAGTTGATAGTAATTATCATCCAGAAATGACTAAGAAAAAATACAAATACTGAAAAAAATTTAAAACAAAGCATTCAACAACAGCAAAAACGTTAAAAATTATTTGTGCGTCTACTAAAGGACTTGTTAAGGGGGCTTATGAAGGGATTCCTGAAGGTGCTGTTAGAGGTACTATTATTGGTGCTGCTGGT
>NZ_JALMUW010000055.1:0-6952 GCF_023846195.1 Spiroplasma endosymbiont of Lariophagus distinguendus | reverse complement strand
GATATTATGATTTAAATTATTTTTTCTGTTTTGTTTATTGTTAGAATATATTTTTCATTTTTACATGATAATAGGAAATAAAAAAAATAGTATATTAATAAAACCGGAGATAAATTAATATTTTAGTACAAATTATCTTGAACCAACAATTATTAGTAGTATAATGAAAAGGTATGTTCATTCATTATTTTAAAAATTAGTATAATTAAAAGTGTAACTGCAATTAACTAAAATATTTAGGAGGAAAATTTAAATGTGAGTTGAGAAATTTGATAATCCCCAAAAAGAAATTTTTCAAATATTAAATGAAAAAGGAGTAATTAATCCTAATTTTGTTGATTATTTAAAAAAATTTGATAGTAAGGTTTTATTAAAAGCATATGAAAACATGTGTTTTTCACGAATACAAGAACAAATGCAAATGGAATTAAACTATGAAAAAGATGAAAAAGGACAAGTTAAATTAGTAAATGGAATTCCAAAAGTAATCGGAAAAGTTATTAACTTTTTATCTTCAAAAGGTCAAGAAGGTGTTGAAGTTGCTTATGCTAGTTGCTTACGACCAGGTATTGATTGATTAGTACCAGCTTATCGTAATAATGCAGCATGAATTACTGCTGGATATCCAGTTGAAAAAGTAATTCAATATTGATTAGGAAATGAAATGGGAAGTCAAATGCCGAAAGGTGTTAATATTTTACCAGTTAATATTCCAATTGCTACTCAATATTCACATGCAACAGGTATTGCTTTTGCTGAAAAATATAAAAAAGATAAAGGAATTGTTATTACTACGATTGGTGATGGTGGTACTTCTGAAGGTGAGTTTTCTGAAGCAATTAATTTTGCTGCTATCCATAAATTAGCTGTTGTTTTCTTTGTTGAAAATAATCAGTGATCATTAGATACACCAACTGCTAAAGCAACAATGAGTCCAACTTTTGCACAAAAAGGAACAGCATTTGGTGTACCTAATATTCGTGTTGATGGTAATGATTTTTTTGCTGTTTATTATGCTACACAAGAAGCAATTGAAAGAGCAAAAAAAGGTAATGGTCCTTCATTAATTGAAGCTGTTACTTATCGTCAAAATGCGCATTCTGCTTTTGATATTAAAAAAGATTATTTTTCTGCTGAAGATTATAAAATTGAACAAGAATGATTAAAAAAAGATCCAATCGATCGTATTAGAGAATATTTAAAATCAATTAAACTTTGAGATGACAACAAACAAGCAGAATTAGATAAACAAATTACTAAAAAGGTTAATGATGCAATTACTTGAGCATTAAAAAATGAAAGTGTTTCAATTGATGAAATATTTGATTATACATATGAAAAATTAACACCACAATTAATAGAACAAAAAGCAGAAGCAAAAGCTTTCTTCAATGAAGGAGAGAAAAAATAATTATGAAAAGAAATAATGTGCAAGCTATTACTTTAGCCTTAGAATTAGCAATGAAAAAAAATCCTAATGTTGTTGTTTATGGTGAAGATGCCGGTAATGTTGGTGGTGTTTTTCGAGCAACTAAAGGTTTACAAGCAAAATTTGGCGTTAATCGTTGTTTTGATGCACCAATTGCTGAAGCAGTTATTGCTGGTAGTGCCGTTGGAATGGCAATTAATGGTTTAAATCCAATTATTGAAATGCAATTTTCAGGATTTGCTTTCCCTGCTTTTCAACAATTGTTATGTCATGCTGCACGAATGAGAAATCGTTCTCGTGGTAGATTCACTTGTTCAATGGTAGTACGTATGCCTTCATATGATTGAAATAATGGTAATAATGGTGCTTTGGAGCATCATTCAGAAGCAATTGAAGCTTTATTTTGTCATATTCCAGGTTTAAAAGTAGTTATGACTTCAAAACCTAATGATACTAAAAAATTATTATTGGCAGCAATTGAAAGTCCAGATCCTGTTATTGTTTTAGAATGTTTAGGAACTTATTTCAATAGTTATACTAGCAATAATTATACATATGATGTTAGAGAAGAAGTTAGTGATGCTTATGAAGTGGCTGTTCTTGGTAAAGCTAAAGTTCTTAAAGAATATAAGGCTGAAGAAAAACCTGATTTAACGATTGTAACTTATGGTTCAAAAGTTTATGATTGTGAAGCTGCTGTTAAAATTTTAGAAGAAAAAGAAAATTTTAAAATTGAATTAATTGATTTACAAACATTACAACCATGAGATGAAGAAACAGTTGTTAATTCTGTTAAAAAAACAGGAAGATTATTAGTTGTTTCAGAAGCGGTTCGTTCATTTTCAGTTGCCTCAGAAATTATTACCGTTGTTAATGAAAAGTGTTTTGAATATTTAGAATGTCCTCCAACAAGATTAACGGGTTATGATATTACTGTTCCACTGTCTAAAGGTGAAAAATGATTTATAATTAGTCCAGATAAAATTATGGAAAAAGTTAAACTAATGATGAATTATCCAGTTTAGTTAGTTGTTTAAAGAAAGGAAAGTGAAAAGATGGAATTGAAGTTTAAAGATATGGATGGAATCGATGAAGTTACTGTAACTCAAATTCATGTTAAAGTTGGAGATAATGTAAAAAAAGGTGATAATGTTGTTGATATCGAAGCAGATAAAGCTTCAGATAGTATTAAAGCCGAAGCAGATGGTAAAGTTTCTAAGATTCTTGTTAAAGAAGGAGATAGTATTAAGTCAGGTGCTGTTATTGTTGAGTTTGGTGGGACAATTAGTGATAATAAAAGTCCTTCATCAACAAATTCTTCACCAAAATCTGAATCAGTTGCTAGTACATCTACAGTATCACCAGTTGAATTACCAAAACAAAATGTGCAACCTATTCAACAAACGGGTAAAGTATTAGCAACACCATTAGCACGTAGAATGGCTCGTGACTTAGGTGTTGATATGGGAACAATTAAAGGAACTGGTCCTCGTGGTAGAATTTTAAAAGATGATTTATTAAATGCCAAGAATGGTGGTACAACAACTAGTGCTACTGCATCAACAACACCTATTAATTCAATATCTTCAGTTTCTGCTACAACTATTAGTTCACAAGGTATTAATGTTACTAAAATCGAAAGTTTTGGTAATGTTGAACATTTACCATTATCAGGAATTCGTAAGGCTGTTGCTAATCAAATGTCATTATCAGTTTATACAGCACCACATGTTAGTTTAATGATTAATGTTGATGCTGAAAACTTAGTACAATTACGTGCAACTTTAAAAGAACCAGCGGAAAAAGATCCAGATGGTAGTGCTAAATTAACATTTATGCCATTCTTTGTAAAGGCTGTTGCTAAAGCGTTAAAAGAAGAACGATTTAAATTACTTAATTCAACTTTGAACATGGCTAATAATGAAATTCTTGTTAAAAAATATTATAACATTGGTATGGCAGCTGATACTGAAAAGGGTTTAGTAGTTCCTGTTATTAAAAATGCTGATCAACTTTCATTATTTGAAATAGCAAGACAAGTTAATTCATTGGGTGATAAAGCTCGTAAGGGGCTATTAAAAGGTGATGAAATGCAAGGTGGATCATTTACTATTACTAATTTTGGTTCAGCAGGAATTGAAATGGGAACACCAGTTATTAATTATCCAGAAGTAGCAATTCTGGGTCTAGGAATGATGCAAAAAAAACTAATTATTGCTGATGGTAAAATTGTTGAACATAAGTTCTTTCCATTATCACTTTCAATTGATCATCGTGTTATTGATGGTGCACCTGCTGGTTATTTCCTTTCTCGACTTAAAGAGTTATTAGAAAATCCAACATTAATTTTAGCTTAAGGAGAAAATGTAAAAGATGTCTAACTATGATTTTGATTTAATAATTATCGGGGCAGGTCCTGGTGGTTATGTAACAGCGGCTCGAGCAGCAAAGATGGGTTTAAAAACTGCAATTGTTGAAAAAGATAACTGAGGTGGAGTCTGTTTAAATGTTGGATGTATTCCTACTAAGACGTTACTAAAGGGCGCAAAAGTTTTTCATTATATTGAAAATGCTGATAAATATGGTGTTGCTATTAAAGATAAAAAAAATATTGAAATTAATTGAAAAGTAATGCAAGATCGTAAAGCTGGTGTTGTTAAAGGTTTAACTGGTGGTGTTGGCTTTTTAATGAAATCTAATAAAGTTGAACAATTATTAGGAACTGGAAGTGCTATTGATAAAAATACGATTTTAGTGAAAGCTAAAGACGGTAAAGAAAAGAAATATACTACTAAATATATGATAATTGCTACTGGTTCAAAAGTAAAAATGTTTGATAATCCTAATGGTCCACAAGGTTTAAGTGAAAAAGATTTAAAAACAAACCAAACATTATTAACTTCGACTGAAATTCTTTCTTTAAAAGAAGTTCCAAAAACACTAACTATTATTGGTGGTGGTGTTATTGGAATTGAGTTTGCTTGTTTATTTAGTACACTTGGTACTAAAGTTACTATTATTGAATATTTAGATCGTATTTTAGCATTACTAGATGAAGATATTAGTACAACTTTAACTAAAATTCTTGAAAAAAATGGTGTTAATATTATTACTGGTCATAGTGTTAATGAATTAAAGGATAAAACTTTAACTTATTATGCTGCAACCGATAAAGAACATAAAAAACCATTAACAGTAACTAGCGACTATTGTTTATTAAGTACTGGAAGAACGCCAATTACTGAAGGTTTTACTAATTTGGGAATTCAAATTAAGCCTAATCAAGCATTTGCCGTAAATAATAAATTGGAAGCTTTAGATGCTAACAATAATGTTATTGATAATATATATGTAATTGGAGATGCTAATGGTCAAAGAATGCTTGCTCACGTTGCGTCAACACAAGGATTAGCAGCACTTAATAATATTTTAGTTAAAGAAGGTAGAACGGATGCTGATAATCAGCCATTGAAAGAGCAAGAAGTAGATTATAATAAAATGCCTAGTTGTATTTATTCATTCCCTGAAGTGGCAAGTGTTGGTTTAACTGAAACTGAATGTAAATCTTTAGGTAAAGAATATTTGATGAAGAAAATACCATTTACTATTAATGGTAAGGCATTGGCTGATGGTGAGACTGATGGTTTTGTTAAAATAATTATTGATAAAAAATATGGAGAAATCCTAGGTGCTCATATTTTATGTTCAACGGCTACTGATATAATTGCTGAAATTGTTAATATTATGCAAACGGAAGGTACTATTGTTGAATTAGCCTCTTCTTGTCATCCACATCCAACAATGTCAGAAGTAGTTATGGATGTTGCACAAGATTTAGAATTAGAATGATACAAAGTTAATAAAAAATAGAAAATAATAAAAATGTACCTTTAAATTTTTAGGTACATTTTTATTGTAAAATTAATATAATATTGATTAAAAAGTATTGCTTCTTCTTTTTTTATCAAAAAAATAATTAGTGGTATTACTGTTAATTTCTTTTTGTAAATATTTATTTCATGTAGTTATTTGTTCAAATTGTATATTTTCTAAATTTTCATTACATAAATTATTATTTTCTGACGTTCTTTTTTTAAATAGTGTTTGAAATGTTTTTACTTCATTTTGTTGCATTTCTGTTTTATCTTTATCTTCTAATAATTTGCATATAATAGTATTTTTTTCTGTTCGGCATTTAATAAAAATATTTTCTTTACATTTTACTGCTTGTTCTCAATTTTTATCTTTTTCAATATCAAAATCATATTTATTTGTTGACATTTTATTATTGTTCCTTTCGAGATAAAAAATGTTAATTATGTCACTTTGGATAAAAAACCAATAGTAGTGACAAGTTAATTTTATAATGATATTTAAAAATATTTATATATGATCTATAAATAAAAAAAGTGTAAAAAAATTACTTTAATTTTCTAAGTAAAAAATTAAAGTAATCATTATTTTTAAATAACCTTATTAATTTGATTTTTTGTTTTATATTCAATAAATATTTTTTGAAAAAGAGGATCTGTTAAAACATTATTTAATACTAGTTGTTCATATGTTTCATAGTTGTGATTTCTTTGCACATAATATGTTTCATAAGCAAATAAGTGCATAATCATATTACCAATGGTAGGATTACTTTCTTTATTATTTTTTCAAAGTATTTCTTGTAGTTTAATACCGTGTTTTTTAAATAACATATTCATTGAATGTTTTATTTTATGTGGTCTAGTTAATATTAATTTTTCAATAGCACTACTAATATTAAGACCATTAGCAAATATATCATCTAAACTATGAATAAAATTTCTCAATTGAATTAATTCGAGATCTTCAAATAATTGTTCATTATCTTGCAAAATTTTTTTCATTAATAACATTTTAACATGACTATCATTTTGTTCAATATAAATAGGAATTTTAATCATATTAGTGAAACTTCTAATGATTGGAATTAATTCTTGTTTAAATTGATAGCCTAAATGGTAGTGAATTATAAAAAATAATAATAAAAGATTTTCATATATTTTATTTAAATTCAAAAAGGTAAGTGATTTTTTATGTTCATCTATTGTTTTAATAAATGACTGATGGAATTGAGTGATAATATTAATAATATCTTGTGAAGTATTTTCCAAACATACGTTTTTAAAATTGGTAAGTATAGTTTTTTTATATATAAGATTTGCATTATTAAATTCTTTTAAAGCATTTTTATAATAATCTGTTGTGAATGTTTCTGAAAGTTCTTTTTGTAAACTATTAATTTTTTCTTCATCACAAAGAATAACTGCATCTTGATAGTTTAAAAATAAAACAATTCAATTTATACACATTTTTTTTTGATCAACAGTTAAATTTGTATCAACGAAACATTGGAATAAAGCACCGCCAGTTTCAATTATACACTCATCAGCTGTTTTGTTAATTAACATTATTTGGCACCTAACTTTCTTTTTTGTAGTTTTAATAATTTAATTAAAAAGTGTTTTAAGGTCAACTATCTTCTTTAATATT
>NZ_JALMUW010000054.1:0-6973 GCF_023846195.1 Spiroplasma endosymbiont of Lariophagus distinguendus | reverse complement strand
AATATTTCAATGATACGCCACATTAAAACTGCCCCCGTTATCCTAATTGAAAGATTAAATGAGATTTTCCTTTTCAAAAAATAAAATAGTCACCTTTTGAGTGACAAAATTATTGTTCTTAAATTATTTTTATATGTTATAATGCTTACCAAATAAATAGCATTCTTCATTTATTATTAATATCTTTAATAAATTTGTAATTATATTGTGGTAAATACTTTTTAATAAGAATAGTTAGTGCTTCTTTTTGATCAAAACCAAATTCAAATGCTAATAAAAAAGATTTTTCTAAAACTGCATGACATTGTTGAAAAATTACTTCGTAAAAATATAATCCTTTATGATCAGCAAATAAAGCTAATTTTGGTTCATATTGTAAATTATGTTTTGAAAAAGTATTTGCTGTCTCATCAATATATGGTGGATTTGAAACAATAATATTAAATTTATGATTTTTAAGATTTGTAAATATATCGCTTTCAACAAAATTAATATTTTTTAGGTTAAAATTATCGTTATTAATCTTAGCAATAGTTAATGCATCTTTGCTAATATCACTTGCTACTATATTTCAATTAGGTTTCTTTAACGCTAAACTAATAGCAATAGCACCACTGCCTGTCCCTAAATCTAATACTTTTAAATTATCATTATTAAAAATGTTTTGCGCATAGACAAAAACATTTTTAACTAGTTCTTCAGTTTCATTACGAGGAATTAATACTCTATTATCAACAACAAACTTATGATCAAGAAATCATTGATAACCAATAATATATTGTAAAGGATAGCCAGCAACAAATTTTTTAACTAGTTGTAAATATGATTCTAAAAAATCTATTGCTATTGTTTGACTAAGATTTGCATATAATCAAGATAAATCTTTATTAATAAACTTTAATAAAATTATCTTATTAATTTGTTCATTTTTTTTATTAATTTTTTTTGCTAATAAAAGATAATCTCTATAAGTCATTAATTTATACTCCAAAAATAAATATTTTATTGAAAATTAACAGATGAATTATTATTTCTTGAAGTTTTTTTTATTAAATTATTAACAACGAGAATTAAAACAATAATACTAAAAATAAATAAAAAACTAATTGTTAATAAACAAATAATTGGAAAAAGAATAATGTAACTACAAATACTAATAATAAAACCAAAATTATTAATATTATTACCATTAATATTTCGTAAAAATTCTAAATTTTTTCATAATAAATAATGAAAAATTAAACTAGATGCACTAGCAAATCATAATGTTAAAACTAAAAATAAAATGTGAATAATACCACTACTAAAAGTTAATGTAATAAATGTTCCTAATGTCGCATATAAAAAAATAACTGATATTAAAAACAAAATTTTTGTTCTAGAGTCTAAAATCTTAAAATCCATAATAATTTCTTCCTTTTTTTATTTTAATACTGTAATATTTTCATCAATATTTTCTAATTTTTCTTTTTGTTCACTACTAATTAAAGCAATAATAATTTCATCAATATTACCTTCCATAATACGATCTAACTTTAATAAAGATAATCCAATTCGATGATCGGTTACTCTATTTTGTGGATAATTGTATGTTCTAATTTTTTCTGAACGATCACCGCTACCAACAGCTGTTTTTCTTAAATTACCAATTCTTCCCTGTTCTTCTTCAACTTTTTTTTCATAAAGTTTAGCTCTTAATACCCGCATTGCTTTATCTTTATTATCATGTTGACTTCGTCCGTCCTGTGAAGTTACAACAACACCTGTTGGAATATGAGTAATTCTAATTGCTGAATCGGTAGTATTAACATGTTGACCACCAGCACCACTAGAACGATAAGTATCAATTCTTAAATCAGAATTATTTATTTTAATTTCAACTTCATTAACTTCTGGCAATACAGCAACCGTTGCAATTGAAGTATGAACTCGTCCTTGTGATTCGGTTTTTGGAACTCTCTGAACACGATGTCCACCAGCTTCAAACTTTAATTTAGCAAATACATGTTTACCTTTAATCATAAAAGCAATATAACTAAATCCACCATTTATTGCTTCTTTTGCTTCAATAGTTTCAATTTTTCATCGTTGAATTTCACAATACTTACTATACATACGATATAAATCACCAGCAAAAATATTTGCTTCATCGCCACCAACAGCTCCTCTAATTTCAATAATAACATTTTTATTATCATTTATATCTTTAGGAATTAGTGTTAGTTTTAATTCATTTTCTGCTTTTTCTAATTCAATTTCATTTGCTTTAATATCTGTTTTAAGCATTTCACAAAGTTCTTGATCCTGTTCGGTTGCTAATGCCTTTTTTGCTTCAATAATTTCTTTGTTAATTTTTTCATATTTTCAATATTGTTCAATAATTGTTTCTAATCTACTATGTTCTTTTGTTAATTCAGTGTATTTATCACGAGGAATTAATTCGGGATTTTCTAATTGCTTTTCAATTTCACTATATTTTTTAGTAAGTTGCATTAACTGTTCTAATGTTTTTTCATTCATAATATCACACCTGATTTATCTATTCTGATTATTTGTTAAGACACGATGATGACTACGACATCGAGCTTCATATTGTTCTTGCGCACCAATTAAAATAATTTCATCATCATATCTAGCTTCCCGGCCATTAATAATACGTTGTGTTCTTGTTGCTGCTTTACCACATTTTACACAAACAGCATCTAATTTAGTTACAAATTCTGCTAAAGCTAATAATTCTTTAGTAACAGGAAATGGTTCACCACGAAAATCTTGATCTAAACCAGCAACAATAACTTGCTTATTTTGATTTGCTAATGTTTTAATCACTTCAATAATTGATGATTTAAAAAATTGTACTTCATCAATTGCAACTGCTTCTATTTCTTTATCTATATGTTTTAATATTTGCATTGGATCATCAATTACTATCGCTGTGATAGATACTCCTTTATGACTTACTACTTTTTTAGCATCATAACGAATATCAACCTTGGGTTTAAAAACTAGCACTTTGCGTTTAGCATACTGTAAACGATTTATACGTCGCATAAACTCTTCGGTTTTTCCAGCAAACATACAACCAGTAATTACTTCAATTCATCCCTCATTATAACGACTATACATTTATATCCAACTCCATCTCTAATTTTAATTGTTTGTTAATTCTGGTGATTTACTAGCAATTTTATCTAAACTATCAATCAATTTTTCAACTTCATTAATATTTTGTAAATATGCACCAGCAGCTGTCTGATGACCACCACCACCAAACTTTGCAATAGCATCATTAATTATTCATCTTGCACTACGAACACTAACTTTAATTTTACTATTCATTTGATCATAAGCAGCAATTAATCAAATTTTAATACCATCAATATTTGACATTACATTAACTTGACTAGTTAAATCTTCTCTACTTAAAACAACTTCGCCTTTAATATTTAATATTTTATTTTGACTAATAATTTTTGTTTGTAAGTCAGTAATTATTTTATCGTTAAATATTATATAAGCAACACCATTATCAGTAATTTTAAAATTTGATAATATATATCCTTTCAATCTTGTGATTTTTAAATTTTGAATATATAAACTTTGATATAAGTCTAATAAATTAAAATTTTGTTTAACTAAAAAACTAGCAACCTGAAAAGTTTCTTCATTAACAGAGCGATACAAAAATCTACCAGAATCAGTAACTAAACCAAGAAATAAATTTCTAGCTGCTAAAGCTGAAACTTTTAAATTCAATACTTGTGCTCATTTCGCCACTACTTGGCAAGCAGCAGAAGCCTTTTCTTCAATTAAATCAATATCACCATATTTATCAACAATTGGATGATGATCAATTTTAATTATCTTTTTTCCTTCTTCTCAAAATTGACCACTAATTCGTTCGCGATTAGCTGTATCAGTGACTATTACTAGTGCATTTTCATAATCTTCTTTTTTAACAAAAGTTGGTTGTGGAAATAATGATGCCATATGTTCATTTGTTTCGCCTGGAACAAGTACTTTTTTATTTTGAAAATTATCTTCAATAATTTTTTTTAATCCTCATTGTGAACCCAAAGCATCTCCATCAGGATTAATATGACGATGAATAATAATTGGATTACTGATTTTTATTAATTCATAAATTGCTTGTGCTTCTTTTTTAAACTTATTCATATTATATATCCTTTCTATCATGTACCAATTAATTGTTTTGTTTCATCATCAAAAACAAAAATTGAATTTTTAGTAATACTAATTCAACCAACAGTTCCCACTTCTAAATTATCATTATTATTTGTTAAAACTTCAAATTGTTCTGATTTAGTAGTTTCAATCAATAAATATGCTTTTTTATCATCAACTTTAGTAATATTTTTAATAACACCATTAATAATAATTGAATTTTTTAAAAAAGTAAATCGTGGTTTCTTTGCATTAAACAAAATGGCATTTGATTTAAAAGCAATAGTAGAAGCAGTTTTAACATCAAACTTACCTAAATTTACATTATAAAAATATAAATTATGAGCATTTCATTCTCCCTTTGCAATATTAATATGCTGTTCATTTATTTCTTTCAATAAATTTAAAGATAATGGTTTATCAGTGATTTCACTAACATTCCCTTGTTGAATAATTATTTCATTTTCAATAACAGTAACATTAGTCGCTAATAAATTAATATCAACTTGATTATTAGTTGTAAAAATAATAATTATTTTCAAAAATTTTTGTAATTTTTTAATTCAATTTGCTAATTGTTCTTTATTATCAACATTTAAAAGTTCAAATGGGTTATGTAAAATTAAAATTTTAGTAGGTACAATTAATTGTTGAATGATTTTTATTATTTGTCGTTCTACTATTGTTAATTGTGTTAAACGTAGTGACAATAAATGACTTAGTTCTAAATGTTTAAATATCATAACAATATTTTCACTAATTAAATCACGGACATCAATTAACTGTGAATATAAAGTTTGTAATTGTTGTTGATATGTTTCTTTATCTTGTAACTGTGGATTTTTTAAAATTTTATCATGATAAATTTTAATTTCATCTTTAATATTTTTTAAAAGTAAATGCATTTCATCTGGTAAAAGTTGCATTGCCACAAAATCTTGTTTCATATTAAATTTAATTCTTTGTACTTCTGCTAAGTCAATTCACTGGTCTAAAATTTGATCAATTTGACTACGAGTACATTTAATTTGTTGATATGAAACTAAATGATTAAGTTCACTATTAAAATTTTGATTATGATTGTTACAAGTTTTTAACGTAGTTCTAATTTCACTTCTAGTAGTACTAATCTCTCTATTTAAATAATTATTTATTTCTTTAATAACAAAACTAATTTCTCGTAGTTGAAACTCTCATTTTCTTTCTTTTGGTGGATTACATCCACAAAAACATGGTCCCACTAAACTTTCTAAACTAGAAATACGATCTTGCAAAGATTGTAAAAATAATAAGTTATTATTTGCAATAATATTTTTTTCTTCGGCAGTAAATTTTTTAATTAGAATATCTGTTAATTTTTCACTTCCAGCAAAATTAAATTTCTCTTGAGCAAAGTTTTTATGAAAATGATTAATTTGATATTGATATTCTTTAATAAAATTATTACGAGTGCTTTGTGTTTCATTAATAAAATTTTTAATAATATTAATTAATTTTTCTTTAAAATAACCACTGTCTAAATTTAAACCTGTATTTTTTAAGTTTTCAATATCAGTCTTAATTTTTTGATTAATATTGCTTATTTCTTGTAAAAAGGGTTTATTAGTAATTGCTGTTCTTACTAAGTTACGTTGAATACTAAATAATTTATTTCAACTCTGTAAATGCATACTAACATAAGCCATTTTTCGTTCAAAACCAATACTATTATAAGTAACATCAATATCATCAATTAAAATTTTACCCTCCATAATAGCAGAAGAACCTGCTAGAGCATTAATTAATTTTTCAATATTATCTTCATCATTACTAAAAATTGCCAAGCAACTAGGATATTTTCCTTCAAAACTTCAATCTTTTACGGCTTTTTCAACGGATAAATTAATAATACTAAAATTAAAGTTACTAGTTTGCTCAGTATTATATCTAATACCTTTACTTATTACCAATTTATTAAAATCAGATGATTTTTCCATAAAACCATTCCCTACCTTAAAGTTTTTTATTTCATATACTATTAAAATTATATTCTATATTTATTGGGTTGTATACATACAATATTTTAACTTAATTAATGGTAAATATGTCTGTAAATAATTTTATTTTTAAAGTATAAAAAAAAAGAAACTATTATTAGTTTCTAGTTTAATTAAAATTATTTTTTAACTTGTTTAGTATCAGTTAGTTTTAGAACATCTTTTGCTGTTTCTAATACAATAGTTTTAGTATTTTGTGGTTTTGCTTTGTTTATTTCAACAGTTTTTGATTTTGTTTCAACTTGTTTACTTGCTTTTGTATTAAAGCGTTCAACTCTTCCTTTTGCTGAAACAAATGATTGTTTTCCAGTATAAAATGGATGACAACTTGAACATGTATCAACACGGATTTCTTTACCCTTAGTTGAACCACTTATAAAATTATTGCTACATGTTATACATGTTACTTTAGTTTGAAAATACTCTGGATGGATGCTTGCTTTTGCCATGGTTTCACCTCACTTATAAAATTACTATTAATAAAAAGTACTTAAAAATAATATCATTAACAATATAAAAAAGCAAATAAATATTAATGATAGATAGAGTTTTTATTTTGATAGATTATATTGTAAAAATGTGTTCTAATTCAATTAACTAGATATCATGAATTTTATTTTTTTTTAAATTATATATTCTATTGAAATCTAAAACTTAAAAATTGTTTTTATATGAATAAAAAATATTATTTACACAACTAATATATTTTTCAGTTAATTAAATACAATAAAAAATATTTACTTTCAGTAATT